>JAOPXA010000265.1 GCA_025965395.1 Nocardioidaceae bacterium
GCGCTGCACTTCGTACGGATGGGCGCCTCTTTACGTACGGATCAGCGGGTCTAGGGCCAGTTGGCGAGACGCTTCGTCAACCACAGGTACAGCGCGGCGAGGCCCGTGAAGAGCACCGTGATCACGACGCAACTTATGCCCACCGACAGGTAGCCCTCGCGATCGGCGTCGAGGAACGGATAGGGGTAGTTCGTCAGCTCGTTGCTAAAATTGAGGGTTCTCGGTGCCGCAACCTCGCCGCGAATCAACGTATAAGCGAGCCACACGAGCGGCCATACGAGCGCATAGAGATCGCCCTTCTCGAACCGCGTCCGCGGCCTGAACACCACCCAGCCCACGACGGCGGCGACAGGCGCGATGTAGTGGAACATCTTGTCGTAGACCCAGGACGCCCCGGAAAGATCTGCCTTGCCGGCGAGCACGGTCGCAAAGACGATTCCGGTCACGGTGATACCGATCAAACCCGCAAAACGAAGAATCCTGAACCACCGCTCGTTGCGTTGCGGATTGAGCGCGATGAGCGCTGCAGTGACCAGGATCAGAAGGTTGGACTGAATCGTGAAGTAGCTGAACAGATTGACGATGCTGGTGTCGTTTTTGATCGTCAACGTGAACTGCCCCACGAACGCGATCGCGATCAGGACCGCCAGGGCGCCGTGCCAGATCCGAATCACACGATTCCCCTCATAAGTCCTCGGATCCTATCGCGGCAACGCCGACGTATGCGTCTCGAGCCACGACGCGATCTCGGGTAACGCTCGATGCTCCCCCGCAACGCGGATCACAAATTCCTCGCCGTCGTCGGCCGTGGCATGGAGGTGAAGACCGTTCAATCGGTAGAACAGCTTGGTGAGGATCCATGACAGCCGCTTGTTGCCATCGTCGAGTGGATGAAGTCGATTGGCCCCATCGATGAGCGCGGCCGCCTTGTCATGGAGCGACACGTATGCCTCGAGCCCGAAGACATCGGTCGCGGGGCGAGCGATCACACTTGAAAGGAGGCCCATGTCACGAACCTGCACACCGAGTGCATCGACGACAGCGAGAGCGTCCTCAGTCGTGCAGTAGTCGACGCTCACTGAGCAAGGCGGTCAAGAAGATCTGCATCTTCCGTCATGATCACGTCGATCATGTCGCGAACATTTTCGCGACGATTGCTTGCGCGCTCAAGCACCGCGCGGCGGACGACCTCCTGCTGCGAGATGCCCTCCTTCGCAGCCAGCATCCGAAGGGCGGCCTGTAGCTCGGGATCGGTGCGCAGTGTCATCGCCATGACCAAATGATACCACGGTGATACCACTCGAGGTCGAGCCGCAGGCCACGTGACTCTGTTCACGTCGGGAATAGCCCGTACGCCTGGCCGTTGCCCATAGAGAAGGCAAGAAGACCGCATCCAAGAAGGGCATCGCCGTGTCAGAACTGTTCGAACCGATTAAAGTCGGCAACTGGGACCTCCCCCAACGCTTCGTGATGGCGCCGTTGACGCGTAACCGCGCCGGCGCAGGGCAAGTCCCCCGCGACATCGCCGTGACCTACTACGCGCAGCGAGCCGACGCGGGACTCATCATCAGCGAGGGTACGCAGCCGAGCGCTGTGGGTCAGGGCTACCTTGACACTCCGGGCATCCACACACCCGCGCAGATCGAAGGCTGGCGCGCCGTCGCAGACGCCGTCCACGCGAAGGGCGGGCGCATCGTCATCCAGCTCATGCACGTCGGGCGCATCTCCCACCCGGATAACAAGGCTGGTCTCGAGACCGTCGCGCCGAGCGCCATCGCGGCCCCCGACCAGATGATCACCGCAGCCGGACCCCAGGATTACGTCGTCCCGCGCGCGCTCGAGACCGACGAGATCCAGGGGATCGTCGACGAGTTCGTCCACGCGTCCAAGTCGGCAATATCGGCGGGCCTCGATGGCGTCGAGATCCACGCCGCCAACGGCTACCTGCTGCACCAGTTCCTCGCCCCGACGTCCAACGTCCGCACGGACGCCTACGGCGGCTCACCTGCAAACCGCGCCAGGCTCACGATCGAGGTCGTCCGCGCAGTTGCGGACGCCATCGGCGCCAACCGGGTCGGCATCCGCATCTCGCCGGCCCACAACATCCAGGGCGTGCTCGAAGAGGATGCTGCCGACGTGGCCGCAACCTACGGGGCCCTGGTCGATGCGATCGCACCCCTCGGCATTGCCTACCTCAGCATCCTGGGCGATCCTGCTTCGGCGCTGTTCCAAGACTTGAGGACCCGCTTCGGTGGCCCCGTGATCGCCAACACCGGATTCAGCAGCGTCACCGACCTTGCCGAGGCGACCGCGATCGTCGAGGGCGACCAGGCCGATCTGGTCGCGGTGGGACGGGCATACCTAGCCAATCCCGACCTCGCCGAACGCTGGAAGACGGGCGCCGCTCTCAACGAGCCAAACCCCGACACCTTCTACGGCGGCGACGCGGAGGGATACACCGACTACCCGACACTCGACGCATGAGCGTCCGCGCGAGCTAGACCAGGTTGGGAAGGACGTACACCAACGCGCCCGCGCCGAGCGACACAAAAGCGACCCATGCGGCCAGGACTGGCTTGTCGGTGATGAACTCAAGCAGCAGCATGAGGGCCACAACAAACAGCACTGCTGAGACCAGCAGGTAATCGGAGAACTCCACGGTGATCCCTTTCGGCGGTGATTGGCTGACAGCCTAGCGGTGTAGCAAACGAGAAAGCCGTCTCCCTCGGGAGACGGCTTTCGGCTGTGCGCTCGAAGGGATTCGAACCCCCAACCTTC
>JAOPXA010000302.1 GCA_025965395.1 Nocardioidaceae bacterium
CTTGGATACTTCGTCGTTGCTGAGCTTCGCGTACGGGTCGATCGGCTGCCCATGCTCGTCAAGCTCGGGATGCCGGTCTGCATATCGTCGCCGGGTTCGGTGGACGAAGTACGCCACCACCAGGAACACGATGACGACGCCGAACACGATCCATCCCCACGGTGGAGAGCTGTCCTTCGCGGCCTCGGTGTACCCGCGGGCGGCCGCGATCGCAGCGCCGGACCAATCCTCGTCGCGGAGTCTGGGCAGGATGTCGTTGCGTTCGACCGCGGTCAGGTCCTTGTCGGAGATCGGCTGGCCGTCCGGGACCGAGATGCCGTAGCTGCGTTCGTCCGTGGCGATGGCGAGCAGGATGTCAGTCGTACCGATTGCAGATGTGTCTGCCGTTGCGTTGGCCCAGTCGAACCCCGACTTGCCGCCAAAGTCCTTCACGTACACGACGAAGAGCTGATAGCCGGTCTCGTCGAAGAAGTCGTCGAGCGCGGATTCGACCTTCGCGCGGTCGGAGCCGAGCACGTTGCCCGGGTCGGTCACCGGACCTTTGACGGAGACTGGCGGCTCAGCCTGCGCCGTGCCGCCCCAGCTGACGAAGGCGAAGATCGCGGCGGCGAACAACCCGGCCATGACATGGGTCGTACGGGTGACAGTCACAGGTTGATCTTGCTGCAACATCGCGCGCGGGACAACTGGGGAGTCTCCAGCAGTTGGATTCGCACTCTGCGGTCTCTTGATCCTCGGTTTGGCAGGGTCATCCGCATCGAAGCGATCCGCACGGCGCTGGCAAAGGCGACAAGCTAGGCCGATGCCGTCTGATTAGACGGGTGAGACGCCTGGGTCGAGGTTTTACACAGCCGTTCCCTAAGGGCTCTTTTCAGCGCTGCGAATTTGAGGCACTATGTTTCAACCTTGACCGTCTCGGGATGTGCATACATGGCGAAAAGCGCCGCAAGTCCAGCCGATTCACTAGCCGCGCGCCTTCGCGAGCGAGTCCGCGACCATGCCATTGATCCTCTTCAAGACACGTCGTCAGTACAGAGGTTCGCAGCCCAGTTGGTCCACGAGCACGAGCAGCGCAGCCTCACGGGCGCGGTCGAGAGCGTCGACGATCCCGAGGGCATGGTCGGGCAACTTGTGGCCGAACTGGTCGGTCTTGGGCCGCTTCAGGAGTATCTCGACGATCCCGAGGTCGAGGAAATCTGGATCAACGAGCCGTCGCGTGTGTTTGTCGCACGTCACGGTCGTCACGAGCTGAGCCCGCTCATGCTCACCGCAGAGCAGGTACGTGAGCTTGTCGAACGCATGCTGCGGTCCAGCGGACGCCGCCTCGACCTGAGTCAGCCCTTCGTCGACGCACAGCTCCCAGGCGGGCACCGTCTGCACGTCGTGCTCGAGGGCATCTCTCGCGGATTCACTGCCGTTAATATCCGCAAGTATGTGGCTCGCGCTCACAGCTTGGATGATCTTGTCGTGTTGGGCACGCTCTCGGAGGAGGCAGCGGCATACCTGCACGCCGCCGTCGTTTCTGGGCTCAACATCATCGTTTCTGGAGGAACCCAGGCGGGGAAAACGACCCTTCTCAATTGCTTGGCGGCGTCCATTCCTGGTGGCCAACGTCTGGTCTCGTGCGAGGAGGTCTTCGAGCTTCGTTGCAATCATCCCGATTGGGCTCAGCTCCAAACGCGCAACGCGGGCCTCGAAGGCAACGGTGAGATCAACCTGCGTGCGTTGATCAAGGAAGCGCTCCGCATGCGGCCCTCGCGCATTGTGGTCGGCGAAGTCAGGGCCGAGGAGTGCCTCGATCTGCTTCTCGCGCTGAACTCTGGATTGCCTGGCATGGCCAGTATTCACTCGAATTCTGCCCGCCAGACCTTGGTCAAAATGTGCACGCTGCCGCTCCTTGCCGGCGAAAACATCAGCGCACGCTTTGTCGTCCCCACCGTGGCTGCGTCGGTCGATCTCGTCGTTCATACGGCGATCAACGCGCAGGGCCGACGCGCGGTCCAGGAGATCGCCTCGGTCACCGGGCGGGTCGAAAATGACGTGATCGAGTCGGAGCAGGTTTTCGTACGCCGCGACGATCGACTCGTACGCGGTGCAGGGGGGAGCACCGCGAAGGACAGGTTCGAACGAGCCGGCTACCGCTTGGAAGATCTCTTGGGGTCGCAGTCATGGGCCTGATTCTGGGATTCACCTTCGGTCTGGGGCTCGCACTCATCGTCATCGGCCCCCAGGATCCACCGGCATCCGCGCGATCGCGCACAGAGCCGTTTGCGGGCTTGGGTCGTTTGGCGCGCGATGCGGGCGTACATATCTCGGGCCTCGCTGTGGTCGCTTTGTGTGTGGCGCTCTTTGCCATCGCATTCATCGTCATCGCGGGGGTCTCCCGATCGGTGCCCGTGGCCAGTATCCTCGCGGTCTTCGTGAGTTACGCGCCGATCGCTGTCCTGAGATCTCGGGTCAAGAAGCGTCAAGCCGAGATGCGCGTGTTGTGGCCCGAGATCGTTGACAATCTTGCGTCCGCGATCCGTGCTGGGCTTTCCCTCCCCGAGGCGTTGCAGCAGATTGGCGAACGAGGCCCACCGGCCATGCGTGAGCCGTTCGAGGCATTCGCCCGCGACTATCAGGCGACAGGGCGATTCAACGAATGTCTCGACGCACTGAAGACGCGCCTCGCCGATCCCGTGGGTGATCGCATCATTGAGGCACTGCGCATTGCGCGCGAAGTAGGTGGTGGCGACCTTGGCCGTATGCTCCGCTCGTTGTCGAACTTCCTGAGGGACGACTTGCGTACAAGAGGTGAGCTGGAGTCCCGGCAGTCCTGGACGGTCAGTGGCGCGCGGATTGCGGTCGCGGCGCCCTGGATCGTCATTGCTTTGATGAGCTTGCAGCCCGAAGTAATCGCGACCTTCTCCTCTCCCACGGGAGTCTTCATCCTGGTGGCGGGAGCCGTCGCGTGCGCTGTTGCCTATCGGCTGATGATGCTGCTCGGCGAACTCCCGGGCGAGCGGCGGATCCTGCAATGACATCGAGTGTGGTCGTGGGTGCGCTGTGTGGACTCGTGCTGGCAGCAGGCATCATGCTCATCGTTGGGTTCGCCGCGCGCAAGAGACGCCCGCCCCTCTTTCAACGGGTGGCTCCGTATGTGCGTGATGTGCTGCCGCTCGAACCGGTCCGTCCGACTGCTGCCTGGGCGATCTTCGGCCCACTTGTCTTGCGTGGAGCAGATCTGGTCGAGAGGATCCTTGGCGCGTCGATCACGATCGATCGGCGGCTCGAGCGACTCGGAACGCGTCAAACCCGGGAGCAGTTCAGGACGCAGCAAGTGTTGTGGGGACTCGGCTCCTTTGTCGGCGCAGTTGCGCTTAGCCTCGCTCTCTCGGCGCGCGGTTCGGGCAACCCGATGGGACTGCTGTTGTTCTGCCTCGCGTCGCTCGTCTTCGGCATCGTGGCGCGCGACCAGAAGCTGAGTCGAGACGTCAACGCGCGGGAGCGACGGTTGGCCGAGGAGTTCCCCGCCATCGCCGAGATGCTTGCGCTTGCAGTTGCAGCCGGCGAGGGGCCCGCGGCCGCATTAGCCCGTGTCGCCAAGATCAGCCACGGCGAGATGGCGGGCGAGCTCGACACCGTCCTCGGCTCTATGCGCACCGGCACAAGTCTTCCCGATGCGTGCACGGCGTGGTCGTCGCGAACGGGAGTAGCGAGCATCGCGCGCTTCGCTGAAGGGCTCACCGTCGCTGTTGAGCGAGGCACTCCGCTCGTGGATGTGCTTCACGCGCAAGCGGGCGACGCACGCGAGACGATGCGGCGCCAACTGATGGAGGAAGGCGGGCGCCGCGAGATCGCGATGATGTTGCCCGTGGTTTTCCTCATTCTGCCTGTCACCGTGATTTTTGCCTTCTACCCAGGATTGATCGGTCTACAACTCACGACCGGCTAAAGAAAAGGAGCAGCACCATGATGCACAAACTGTTGACGAAGAGGAATGACCGCGGGGACGTTCCAGGGTGGGTGATGATCACGGTCATGACCGCCGGGCTCGTAGCGATCCTGACCGCGGTCGCGGGCCCACAACTGCAGGACATGTTGGAGCAAGCGCTCAGTGCCGTGGGCGCGTAAGAGCGATCGCGGCGCTGCCGTCGTTGACTTCGCGCTCATCATGGTGCTCCTGATCCCGCTCGTGCTGGGGATCATCCAGGTCGGCATCGTGCTCCACGTCCGCAACACGATGGCCGCGGCGGCATCCGAGGGCGCACGGCGCGCGGCAAGCCTCGACGGAAACCCTGCTGAAGGGTCTGCCTTGGCGCAGCGCATCATCAGCGACGCAGTGTCGAGCAGGTATGCCACAAAAGTCACGGCACACGATGCGCTCGTTGTAGGCGTGCCAGGCGTCGTCGTTCGCGCTAGGGCCGAGGTGCCTGCCCTTGGTCTCTGGGGTCCGACGATGAGCATCGATGTCACCGGCCATGCGGTCAAGGAGGTGCTTCCGTGAGGCGGGGCGATGACGGTACTGCGACGATCGAGTTCGTTTGGCTGGCGCTGCTGCTCCTCGTGCCGCTCGTTTACGTCCTGCTCGCAGTCTTCGATGTTCAACGTGCGGCGTATGGAGTATCGGCCGCGAGCAGAGCCGCCACGAGGGCCTACATCTTGGCGCCCGACAACACTTCGGCGAATGAGTGGGCGCAGCGCGCAGCGCGCGTCGCACTGGCCGACCACGGCATCGCCGCAGCTTCGGTGAGGGTGACTTGTCGGCCGAACCCGTCAGACTGCCGCTCGGCGGGGTCGGTGGTGCAGGTGTCGGTTCGGGCCTCCCAACCTCTGCCTTTGATGCCATCGGTGCTCGGTGACCGCCTGGGGTCGATCGATGTCAGCGCGACGCACCGCGAGCCATTCGGAAGCTTCCGAGAGGACAGCGAATGAGAGACGAGCGCGGTCAGATGAGCGTCATGATCGTCGGATTTTTCGTCGTCATCACCTTGCTCGCGGTCGTCGTGATCAATGCGTCGGCGGCCTATCTCCAGCGGCAGGCGCTCGGCAATCTCGCGGACGGCGCAGCGCTTTCAGCGGCTGACGCCATGCGTGCGGAGCGGGTCTATCGGTTGGGTGTGCAGTCGCTCACCGACATACCTCTCGACGAAAGGCGCGCCGCATCGCTGGTGGGGGAGTATCTCCAAAGCAGCGGCCGTGACTTCACTGACGTCAGGTGGTCCGTTCAGACACAAGGCAACGCCATTCTGGTGCGGCTCGACAGCAGGCTCGACCTGCCACTCGTGCCGCCAGGCTGGTTTGCCTCGAGCCGTGTCGTGGCTGAGGCGTCGAGCTTGTTGCGGGTGAACTAAGACATTCGCCCCGCTCTTGTGACAGCCATCACATCCTGCAAAGATATAACTATATCCAGCCAAGGCGACCAGCGCCGGTGGCAGATCTTTCTTCAGGAGTTGTCGTGGAATTACAAGGCCGCATCGCAGTCGTCACCGGAGGCACCACAGGCATCGGACGTGCGTCTCTGCAGGCGCTCGAGAAGGAAGGCGCCCGCGTCGTCAACTGGGACATCACGGACGAAGCAGACGTACGTGTCGACGTCACCAAGCCCGAAGACATCGACGCGGCCATCGCCTGGACTGTCGCAAACGTTGGCGTCCCGACGTTGCTGGTGACCTCGGCTGGCGTCGGCTACGCGGTGCCTTTCAACGAGCAGACCGTAGAGAGTTGGAACCGCGTTATCGACATTAACCTGCGCGGCACATTCTTGAGTGTCCAGGCCGTCACCCGTGAGATGGTCAAGGCCAAGCTCGACGGCTCGATCGTCCTGATCGCCAGCATCAACGGCATCCTCGCCGACCCCCAGACGCTCGCCTACTCAGTGGCGAAGGCCGGTGTGATTCAAATGGCGAAGGTTGTCGCCAATGAGTTCGGCCCCGACGGCATCCGGGTCAACGCGATCTGCCCAGGGCCCACAGAGACGCCCATGATGGCCCACCACCTTGAGAACGACACCTATCGCAAGACCATTGCGGACTCCACGGCGTTGCGTGCAGTCGGCACTGCCGAGCAGGTCGCTGAGGTCGTCGTCGGCACGATGAAGTTGGACTGGATCACTGGTCAGCCTATCCTCGCTGACGGTGGTGCCACGCTGGTGACTGCACGTGGTGCCGCTCGCAACGCGCTCAACGCATTCGAGAACCCCTAGTGCTCCGGTGAGAGTGACGAAATGGCTGGCGCTCCACGGCGAGTCGGAGCCACAATGTCACTCTCACCGGAGGTCACTGCGGAGTGGGCAGTGAAGTCTGCCCTCCCGGCGCTGCTGGCCGGGCTCCATGCCAACGCCCAGCGGACAAGCCTGCCCGCCCGGGCCTGTAACCTCGCAACGTGGCAATTCCTGACTTCATCGAGCGGCTCAAAGAGCTCCAAGCGACCTTGACCTCGATCGAGAAGGTGCTGGATCTCGACAGCGTTCGCACCGAGATCGCCGAACTCCAGGAAGAGGTCGGCGTCCCAGAACTGTGGGACGACCAGGCCAATGCCCAGAAGGTCACCAGCCGTTTGTCGCTGCTCCAGTCGGAGCTCGAACGCGTCACCGGCCTGCGCCAGCGCACCGACGACGTCGAGATCCTGATTGAGCTTGCTCGCGAAGAAGGCGATGCGGACTCGGTCGCCGAGGCGGAGACCGAGCTAGCAAGGCTCGACAAGTCGATCAAGGCGCTTGAGGTCCGGACCCTTCTGTCGGGGGAGTACGACGAGCGCGACGCGCTCGTCTCGCTGCGCTCTGGCGCCGGTGGCGTCGATGCCGCCGACTTCACCGAGATGCTCATGCGCATGTATATCCGCTGGGCCGAGCGCCACGGCTACACGGTCGAGGTCTACGACACGTCGTACGCCGAAGAGGCCGGGCTCAAGTCCGCGACCTTCGCGGTGAAGGCTCCGTATGCCTATGGCACGTTGTCGGTCGAGGCCGGCACCCACCGGCTCGTACGCATCTCTCCGTTCGACAACCAGGGGCGCCGCCAGACGTCGTTCGCGGCCGTCGAGGTGGTGCCGGTGCTGGAGAGCACCGACGAGATCGACGTGCCCGACGAAGAGATCCGTGTCGACGTCTACCGCTCATCCGGTCCTGGCGGCCAGAGCGTCAACACGACCGACTCCGCCGTGCGACTGACCCACATACCCACCGGCACTGTCGTGAGCTGTCAGAACGAGAAGAGCCAGCTTCAAAACAAGGCGAGCGCCATGGT
>JAOPXA010000313.1 GCA_025965395.1 Nocardioidaceae bacterium
GGACCATTTGGAGCATTCCCGCTGCAGACCCCGCATCCGCGTGCGGGACTCGTCCCAACGCGACGATGGTGCCCGCAACGAAGATCAGACCGCCGCCTGCGGCGTGGATGACGAGCGGCAGCAGCACGGCGAGATAACTGCTCGAGTCGTCGAGGGTCGACCAGAGGAGGAAGCTCACGGTCATGAGCGCCCCACCGAACACCATCGGCGGAAGAGGCCCCGTCTGACGCACGAGCGCCGGCACTCCACGTGCCACGAGGAAAACCGTCGCGGTCAGCGGGAGGAACGAGATCCCCGCCATCAGCGGGCTGAGGTCGAGGACCCGTTGGACGTACTGGGCGATCATGAAGAGCATGGCGAAGTGCGCGCCGACCGAAAGCGCCATGTTGATCAGAGCACCCAGCCGGGCACGGTCGGCCAAGAGGTGGATGGCGATCAGAGGCCTGGCTGCGCGCCGCTCGACAGCCACCAGCAGGCTGAGGAGCATCACTGCAACGACGAAACGCGCCGCCGTGGCATACGAGGTCCAGCCGTGATCAGCCGCGTAGATGAACGCCCATACGAGTGATACCGACCCCAGCGTCGCGAGAAGAGCACCCGGTAGGTCGAAGCGTTTGTCCCGCACGGCAGCGGTGTCGTGGAGCGTCTTGCCCACGATGATCATGACCGTGATCCCAATCGGGGCGTTGATCAGCAACCCCCAGCGCCACGATGCCAGATCCGTCAGCACACCACCCAGGATGAGCCCCGCCGAGGCTCCGATGGCGGACATCGCCGTGAAGTAAGAGAGTCCGCGCGCCCGGGCGTGCTCGTCCTTGGCCGTGGTGATGATCAGTGCCAACACGCTTGGTGCCGCGATCGCCGAGCCGACACCTTGCAGGACGCGGGCGCCGACCAGGCTCACGGGATCGAAAGCCAGTCCCCCGGCGACCGACGCCACCACGAAGATCGAGGTTCCGATCAAGAAGACACGGACGCGCCCGTATGAGTCACCGAGCCGTCCGCCCAGCAGGACGAGGCCGCCGAACGTCAGCGCGTACGCATTAGGCACCCACGACAATTGTGCCGGCGTGAATCCCAGTTCGTCGCGAATAGTGGGCAGTGCCACGGTCATGACTTGCGCATCGAGCGTCAGCATCAACTGGAGCGTCAAGATCGCCGCTAGGGCGAGGACACTCGCGCGATCTGAGCGCACGGTGTACCTCAACTCTCGGCTAGGTCCGCATGGGCGAAGGAAAACAGCAGAACCCCCGCCGAAGCGGGGGTTCTGGCAGTCGTGCTCCCCCACCTGGACTCGAACCAGGAACCCTCCGATTAACAGTCGAATGCTCTGCCAATTGAGCTATAGGGGATCGCCTCCCAAAGGAGCACGGCCACCCACATTAGCAAGTCGTCCGCGGAGCTCGCCAATGGCCTTCGCTTCGCGTGTGCGAACCTGCGAGACGGACAGCCCGAGGCGTTGGGCGACGGCCCTCGTACTCAGGGGAAAGCCGCAGGTCGAGCCCCACCCAAAACGCAGGAAGACGACGTCGCGAAGGGCTGGCTCGAGCAAGGAGACGAGCGAAGTGATGGCCGGCTCAGCTGAGTCTTTCGCCTCACCTGGATCGGGTTGGTCCGCCAGATCTCCGGCAAAGGGATTGTTGCCCTGCCCGTCTGAGCGATCGATCTCGCGACGGACCCAGGACCACGCGTATGCCGAAAAGCGCGTGCCGCGCGTGGGGTCAAAGCGCACGACAGCCTTGCTCAGACCCAGAGCTCCCGCTTGCAACGCATCATCACGCAGCCCGCCAGGCACGCTACGTCGGCGGACCTCAGAAGCCACGAGGGGCAAGTGAGCGAGGACCAGCGCATCGGCCGCCTCTCGATCTCCGTGGGCCGCCCGAACGGCAAGTGCATGCTCCTGATCGCGGTTGAGGAAGATAGCCATGCCGCCATCGTGGTCGGCACTAAGACGCTGCCCGAGCCGTGCGACTCAGGGTGTGGATGGCGAGGTCAACAAGCCCTCGTGTGGACGGCCGCTACTGCTCGCCGAAGACCCGCTCCCGCAACACTCGTCGCTTCTGCTCGATCTCGATCAACTCACCGAACATCCGGTTGTATGCGTCTAGCTCGGTCACCGGGTTGGTGCGTTGGAGTCGCGACTTGATCTCCGCGATGCGACGCTCGACCGTCTGCAGGTGGAGCCGACCGATGAGGGATGAGACGTCCGCTGCTGTGACGTTGCCCTTGATCTGTAATTGCTCGACCACGCTTTGCGCAAGGACGCGCCTGCTCTCGTCGTTGGGCAGGGACTCGGCCACGTGCGATATCCACGACTGGTCCGGCCTGGTGGGAAGTTCGTGAGCAGCGATCGCCTCCCATACCTCTTGCGTGAGGCGATGATGGAAGTCAAAGACGTCGATGTCGGCGATCAAGTCACGAGCAAGATGCGGGTACTGGACGATGGCCATCAGCGCCTCTCGTTCGACTGTGAAGCGCGGCTCACCCAAGCTGGGCTCGGGTGATCGCTGTGCAGCAGGCTCTGCCACTTCCTCCGGCGTGGGTCGGGTACGTGTGACGGTCTTGGTGCGTGCCTTCGGGACCTCGGCCTTGACCTCTTCGGGCGTGACACCGACGCGCCGGGCGTTGTCGCGGTTGAACGACTCCGTCTTGGAGCGGTCGCGCACGGACGAGAGCAGCCCGAGGGCGTCACGAATCGCGTCGATGCGCTGGTCCCCCCGCTCGAGGTCGTACTTGGTGACGATGTTGTCGAGGACGAACAGGTTGAGCGGCACGCGCGAGGCGATGAGGTCGCGCACCGCCGCATCACCACGGTCGAGTCGCACCTCGCACGGATCCATGCCCGACTTCTCGACCGCGACGTAGGTGGGCGTGCCGAACTTCTCGTCGAGCGCGAAGACCTTGAGCGCTGCGGACTGGCCCGCGGCGTCACCGTCGAAGGTGAAGACGACCTCCCCCTGGCCTCCGTCGCTGTGCAGCAACCGGTTGAGCGCCGCAGCCTGGTCGGCGCCGAACGCCGTGCCGCACGTCGCGACGGCTGACCCGACGCCGGCGAGGTGGCAAGCCATCACGTCGGTGTAGCCCTCGACGACGACCGCCTGCGACGACCGGGCCATGTCGCGACGGGCCAGGTCGATGCCGTAGAGCACCTGGCTCTTCTTGTAGATCGGGCTCTCGCCGGTGTTGATGTACTTGGCTTCGATGCGGTCGTCGTCGAAGATCCGGCGAGCGCCGAACCCGACGACGTCGGAGTTGGTCTCGCGGATTGGCCACAGGAGACGGCCGCGGAACCAGTCATACAGG
>JAOPXA010000323.1 GCA_025965395.1 Nocardioidaceae bacterium
GGATGACTTGAACGTGGAGAAAGGCCGAAGCAACCGGGGCATGCGCGGCATGTCGTCGACGTCGACCAGCCATTGGTAGAGGTGGTAATCGAAGGTGTGGCGCAGGGGAGTGCGGCGTGTGTGGCCGACCTTTCCCTCGACGAGGGCCGGTAGCGACGGAAGGTGCACGAGCTGGCTCACCAGTCGACTCCGAATGCTCGTGCAGCTTCCACGCCTGAGCGGCAACCGTCCTCGTGGAAGCCCCAGCCGTGATAGGCGCCGGCGAATGCGGTCTGTGGGGTCGTCAGGTTGGCAAGATCACCCTGGGCCGCCACGGATGCGGAGGTGTAGATCGGATGTGTGTAGTTCATCGTGGCTACGACGGTCTCGGGGTCGATCAGCTCGGGCGCGTTGAGGGTGACGAGGAATGGCCGCTCGCTCGCGATCCCTTGAAGGCGGTTCATCCAGTACGTGACGACGGTGCTCTTGCTGCGGTCCGAGCAATCGGCCATCCGATAGTTCCAGGCGGCCTTGGCCTGATCGGCCCGCGGCAGAAGGCTGGGGTCGCGGTGAAGGGTCGTCTCGTTGGGGGAGTAGTCGAACGACCCGAGCACGCGACGCTCGTCGCCGGTCGCATCGCCGAGCAAGGCGAGAGCTTCATCGGCGTGTGTCGCGATGATGACCTTGTCGAAGGTCGCGACCGCGCCGTCGGCCGTCTCGACGTCGACCATGCCGCCGTGGCGCGTCACGCGGGTGACCGCCGCAGACACCCGCACGTCGCCGAGGGTCTCGCGGAGCTTGTCGACATACGTGCCGGAGCCGCCCACGACGGTGAACCACTGTGGTGATCCCTTGAGCGACAGGAAGCCGTGGTTCTTGAGGAACGAGAAGAGGTAGCCGGCGGGGTAGTCGAGCGCTACGTCGTGGCCCGAGGACCAGACGCACGACACCACGGGGATCGCGTAGTGGTTGACGAAGTGCTCGTCGAAGTCGTGCTCGCGCAGGAAGTCGCCGTAGGTCTGCTCCTGCTCGCCACTCTCGATGTGGGCGAGTGCCAGGCGCTGGAAGCGCTTGACGCCGAGCAACATCCGCACGTAACGGGGGTCAAAGACTCGCCGCTTTTGCGCGAAGATTCCCTTGGCGCCGCGGCCGCCCGCATACTCCAGACCGCATCCCTCGCAACGGATGCTCATACTCATCTCGGTCGGATGAACGGCGATATCGAGCTCGGCAAAAAGTCTGCGCAGATAGGGATAGGTCCGGTCGTTGTGGACAATGAACCCGCTGTCGACGCGATGCTGATGCGCGCCTTCGGCCACGGTGTGCGTATGAGCATGCCCGCCGAGTCGGTCGTTCGCCTCGAAGAGGGTGACGTCATAGGTCGAACGAAGAATATAGGCGCTCGTAAGCCCCGACACTCCTGCACCCACGACGGCGACCTTCATGCGATCAGTATGGCGGTTCTGTTCTCTCAGCACAGGAATGATTCGCGGCGGGGAGCCTGGGGGATTGGTCCCTCAGGCCCGCCCCCTCAAGATTGGGCGGCGAGAGCCGCAGCCTCCCGCTTGGCGCGCCGACGTGCTTTCGACTCGGGGCTGTTGCCGACCATGTAGGGGTCGTCGGGCTTTGCCGCGAGCTTCGCGAGCTGGCTCGCCACACTGAAGAGCTGCTTCGAGAGCCGTCCACTGTTGTAGGGGAGCCCGTACGTGTCGCAGAGCCGGCGGACGTCTTTGGCGACCTCCGGGTAGCGGCGCGCCGGGATGTCGGGGAACAAGTGATGCTCCACCTGGTAGCTCAAGTAGCCGGTCAGGATGTGGAACGGGCGGTGCCCCGAGATGTTGGCCGATCCCATGATCTGGCGCAGGTACCACTGACCGTGCGTCTCGTTCTGGGCGTCCTCCTCCTGGAAGGTCGCGACCTCGGCGGGGAAGTGGCCACAGAAAATGATGTTGAACGTCCAGATGTTGCGCAGGATGTTGGCGACAACGTTGCCACCAAGCACGGCGAGCGGCACCCACCACGACGTGAAGGGCACGAGGGCGATCGCGAGGACTGGGTAGAGCAAGTAGTCCTTGGCGACCTGGCGACGGATCTTGACCATCGCGCGCTTCTTGCGCGCCTTGAACTCAGCCTTGGACATGCGGCCCGCGAGATATTCATCGAGCTCGACGCCGTGATACATCACTCCCCACTCGAAGAGCATCATCAGGAAGAACGCGAGCGGCAGGTTGAAGCGGTGGCTCGGATACCACGGCTGGTCCTTGTCGATCCGGAACATGTTGTAGCCGATGTCGCGGTCCATGCCGTGAATGTTGGTGTAGGTGTGGTGGACGAAGTTGTGGCCGTGCTTCCAGTCCTCGGCGGGAGCCACGTTGTCCCACTCGAACTTGCGAGCATCGACCATCGGGTCGTTCATCCAGTCGTACTGGCCGTGCATGACGTTGTGGCCGATCTCCATGTTGTCGAGGATCTTGGCGACGGCGAGCAGCAGGATTCCGACGAGGAAAACGGGCCAGAAGAACGGGAAGAAGATCGCGATGCGGCCTACGACCTCGGCGGCACGCTGCACACGGATGACGCGGCGGATGTAATCGGCGTCGGCCTGGCCAAGGTCGTCGAGCACGCGTTGGCGCACGGCGTCGAGCTCGTCGCCGAAGTCTTCAAGCTGCTCGTACGTCATGAGGTCGAGCCCGATCGTGGCCCGCTTCTCGGTGTCGTCGCCGACGAGATGCTTAGGGCCTTCGTTGTGGTTGCTGGCGCTCAGAGGTTGGATGGGAGCACGCTTCTTGGCCATGAGACTTCCTCTTCCTAGAGTGCGATGCTGACGTTGCCCACAGGGACGTGGACGCAGATCTTGATGGTTTCGTCGGTGTTGGCGGCGACCTGGCCGCTCACGACATGACGTACGGCGCCGTGATTCTTCTTGATCGCGCAGGTGTTGCAGACGCCCATACGGCAGCCGTATGCGGGAGTGAGTCCAGCGGCCTCGGCCTGCTCCAAGATGGTGGCACCGGAGTTGTCAGCTTCGATCGAGCTGTCGTCGAAGGTGAGGGTGCCGGTCGCGTCGGCGGCGTTGACGTCGACGCTGGGGACCTTGAAGTACTCGAGCATCAGCTGCGATGTAGCGCCAAGCTCGGTGTAGGTGTCGCGCACGGACGCGATGAGGCCCGCGGGCCCGCATACGTAGGTCAGCGTGTTGACCGGATCGATGCCGAGGTGCTTGAGGTGATCGATGACGAACCGCCCCTCGAGCTCGGCGCCTTCGGCCGGCTCACGGGTGTAGATACGCATCATCTGCACGAAGGGGAGGGCGGCAATCTTGTCGAGCTCGTCATGGAACATCTCGTCGCTCGCCGACTTCGCGTAGTGCAAGAAGGTGACCTGACCTTGATGGCCGGTGTCACGCAGCGTGCGCAGCATCGACATCACGGGGGTGATGCCGCTGCCGCCGCTGACGAGCAAGAGATCGTCGGGGACCTTGTCGGGGAGGGTGAAGTCGCCCTCGGCCTGCGACAGGAAGACGAGGGTCTTGGGCAACATGTCGTTGTGCAGGAACTGCGACACATACCCATCGGGGTGAGCCTTGACCGAGACGCTGAACTTGCCGTCCTTGCGCTGGGTCGAGCTGGAGACCGAGAAGACGCGGACACGGCGCTTGCCCTCGACCTCGACACCGAACTGCACGTGTTGGCCAGGCTTGAAGCCGGTCCAGGTGCCGTTGGGCTTGAGCACCACGGTGCTGGCGTGGCCGGTCTCGTGAATGACCTCGACGACTCGAGCGCGCACATGGCGCACAGCAAGCATCGGGTGGATCTGATCCAGGTAGTGGTCGACCGTGTGCGGCGTGGTGAATCTTCCGATGAAGTTGGACGCGAGGACCTTGCGCACAACAGCCATTCAGACACCCACTTCTATATTCGGTGAACATTCGTACACTGAAAGCATGCCGTGTCTGCCGCCGATGCGCAACCTTGCTGGCGGGTGACACGCCGCACAATTGTTTACAAGTGTTCACTGAAATGTTCAGAGATCGCTAGGATTGCGGCTGTGACCAGCGACGACGGCGCGGGGCAGACCCGCCAAGAGCAGAAGGAACGTACGCGTCAGGCGATCCTTGATGCCGCCCTCGAACTGAGCCAGGATCATGGTTTCGGCCAGTTGAGCCTTCGGCAGGTCACGCGTCAAGCGGGCATCGTGCCGACCGCGTTCTACCGGCACTTCGCATCGATGGACGAGTTGGGCCTGGCTCTTGTTGAGCAGTCCTTCAATACCTTGCGCCGGATGATCCGCGACGCGCAACGCGATCCGCAAGTGTTCGTGAGCATCATCGACAGTGCTGCTGACGTGTTGGTGCGGGTCGTCAAGGACAACAAGGCGCACTTCGCGTTCGTGGCTCGCGAACGCTTCAGCGGCCAGGGGGTGGTGCGGCAAGCCATTCGGCACGAGTTGGATCTCTTCGTGAGCGATCTCGCCGTGGTCCTGGCGCGGCTCCCCAACATCGAGAACTGGAGCAGCGAGGACGTTCACATGGTCTCGAGCCTGTTCGTGCGCAACATGGTCTCCAACGCCGAGCAGATCGTGGAGATGCCGGAGAACCGCCCCGATCTCGAGGAGCAGATCAAGGACGGCGCCCGCCGTCAGATGCGACTGATCGTCTTGGGTTTCGCCAACTGGAAGTCGACCTAGAGGTCGCTAGAGCTCGAGCTCGGCAGCCAATCTGCGCACCACCTGGTCGAAGTAGGCGTTGTAGTCGTCGACCGATCCCACGAGGTGGCCGAACATCTCGAACGAGATGGTGCCGAAAATCGCGGTCCAGGCTGCGATGGTGCGCATGGCCAACTCGGCATTCACAGACGTCGTGGGCTCGGCACGCTGACCGAGGAACTCTAGGGCGCCCGCCAGCATCTTCTCGAGATCCTGAGGGGAGCCGACGCGAGTCTCGAGCTCGGCATCACGACCTTGGTGCGCGGTGATCACGATGTCGACGAGGACCGACGTGGCGCGAACTGCTGCGGAAATCGTGTCCTTCGGCGCTGCATAGCCGGGGACCGGCGTGCCATACAGGAGGGCGTAGTCGCCCGGGTGCGCCACGGACCAGTCGCGAATTGCGTGGCAAGCGGCGACCCATCTGGCCACGAAGTCCGTGCGCTCGGCAACGGATGCGTCTGCGGTCTCGGCCGCAGCGCCTAGCTCGTTGTAGGCCTCGATGAGCAGCGCGGTAAGGAGATCGTCGCGGCTCGCAAAGTAGCGATAGACCGCAGACGAGACCATGCCGACGTCGCGAGCTACTGCACGAAGCGACAGCTCGCCAGGCCCAGCGTGCGTCAAACGGACGCGGGCTGCAGCAAGGATCTCGCCAGTGATCTCGATGCGGGCGCGAGTCCGGGCAGTAGAGGATGCGGATGTCATGGGACCACTCTGACTCAAAAAGAGAGCAGGCGCAACAAAAAGAGAGCACTGCTCTTGCTATCTCGTCCTGGCCGTGGCATGGTCGATGCAGAGAGCGGTGCTCTCGCGAATCTCGAGGAGAACATCATGAAGGATCGACACGTCATCGTAGGTGCGGGACCTGTAGGCCGCCACGTCGCTCAATTGCTGGCGCTGCGAGGCTCCGAAGTGACCGTCGTGACCCGCTCGGGCACCGACACGGGCATCGACGGCGTCAAGCACCAGAAGGCCGACGCCTCGGATCCCGCGGCGCTGACTGCGGCAGCAGAAGGCGCATCGGTCCTCTACAACTGTGCGAACCCGCCCGACTACACCACGTGGACCGATGTGTGGCCGCCGCTTGCGGCGTCCCTGCTGACCAGCGCCGAGCGCACGGGCGCCGTGCTCGCGATTGCCGGCAACCTCTATCCATACGGCAAGGTCTCGTCGCCCATGGTGGAAGGCGACCCAGACTCCAGCACGGAGACCAAAGGGAAGTTGCGGGCCACGATGTGGGCTGACGCCCTCTCCGCACACCATGCTGGGCGCGTGCGGGCCTTCGAGGTAAGAGCCTCGGACTATGTCGGCCCGAAGATCGGAGCCAATAGTCATGGGACCCGCAACATCGAAGCGGCCAAGAAGGGCAAGACCGCTTGGGTGATTGGATCGCCCGACCAACCTCACTCGTGGACCGACGTGCTCGACGTGGCAAGAATTCTCATCGCAGCTGCCGAGGACGAGTCAGCGCATGGCCGCATCTGGCATGCGCCGACCAATGTGCCTCGCACGCAGACTGAGGCGCTCAACGACATCATGGCTGTTGGCGGCTTTGCCTCGGTGAAGGTGCGACCGATGCCGAAGGCCTTCCTCAAGGCGGCTGGCTTGGTGATGCCGGTGGTGCGCGAACTCAATCACATGAGTTACCAGTTCGAGGCTCCGTACATCGTGAATTCGACTGCCGCGACCGCGAAATTCGGGCTCGAACCCACCCCGTGGGATGAGGTTTGTCGGCGCTCGCTCGATCAGTGAGCCTCGGACCACCCGAGGCGTCGGTAGAGCAGTTGGCCCTGGTCGGATGCCGTGAGTTGGCCTCGCCGGGCACCGCAGCGAAATCCCCAGGACTCCAACGAGGTCGCGACGAAGGTGCCGAGGCCCGTACGAGCGAAGCGTCGCGTGGTCTCGACGTTGTCGAGCACGAGCACGTCTGCGTGGATCTCGCCGAATCCTGACGCCGCCATGCTGTCGCCGCGCGAGATCATGAGGTGCGCGCGCTCGCCCTCAAAGTCCCAGGCCACGTCGAAGCCTGCGGGGTAGGTGGGGGGCTCCGCTCCGGAGAGCGTCTTGACCATCGTGATGTCGAGCTCTTTGGGCATGCTCCTGAGACTAGCGGGCACGCTGCGGCATAGATTGGAACTACCGCGCCGAACCTCGGTTGTCGGTAGGGTGTGACCCATCACACAAGGAGCTAAACACCATGGCAAATATCATTCTCGTCGGCGTTGACGGCAGCGACACTGCTCGCAAAGCGGCGCAAACGGCCGCCGAGCTCGCTCTCGCCACCGGCGCGACCCTGCACGTCCTGACCGCATTCGACAAGGCTGACATCGAACGTATCGAGATCGGCCATGACACGTGGGTTGTTTCGTCGTACGACGAAGCCGAAAATGTCGCCAAGGACACCGCGCAGACCCTCAAGGATGCCGGGCTCACCATCGAGGTGAGTGCCCTTCATGGCAAACCTGCCGAAGCGCTCGTCGAAGAAGCCAAGCACCTCGAGGCTCGCCTGATCGTCGTTGGCAACCGCCGCGTCCAGGGCATCGGCCGCATTCTCGGCAGCGTCGCCGCATCGGTCGCCCAGCACGCGCCGTGCGACGTCTACATCGTCAAGACGGTCTGACCCCTACCCCGCACCACCATCCACCAGAAAATCTACTTTTGATAGCGAATCCGCTATCAAAAGTAGATTTTCTCGTCCGGTGGGGCAAGATGACTGCGTGAGCACCGACGTTCTCCCCGACCGCCCTGTGATCAAGGAAGCCGACGCCGAGCAACGCGAAGCGATCTACCGGGCCCGCCACGAGGTGTACGCCGTGGAACTGGGCCAGCACGAGTCCAATGCCGAGGGACGGCTTTGCGACCGCATCGACGCATTCAATCGCTACCTCGTAGCGACTCGAGACGGATCACTAGCTGCATTCGTCAGTATCACCCCGCCTGGCCCCAACGGCTTCTCGATCGACAAATATTTTGACCGCGATGATCTGCCCTTCGAGTTGGGTTCTGCCGCGTATGAGATCCGACTCCTCACGGTGCTCAAGCAATACCGTGACACCGACCTTGCTGCGACGTTGATGGTTGCTGCGTTCCGTTGGATCGAATCCCGCGGCGGGAGCAAGGTGGTCGCGATCGGGCGTGATGAGGTCACAGAGATGT
>JAOPXA010000034.1 GCA_025965395.1 Nocardioidaceae bacterium
GCTTTGATCTCCTCGGCGCGTGCGACGGCCGCGGGAGAGAAGGTCGCGATCCAGAGGCCGCCATCGGAGGCGAAGGTCTTCTGCGGGGCGAAGTAGTAGACGTCGGTCTCGGCGAGATCGACTGGCAGGCCGCCCGCACCCGAGGTCGCGTCGACGACGACGAGAGCATCGGGATCCGCACCGGCGACCCGGTTGACGGGGACCTGGACGCCGGTGGAGGTCTCGTTCTGGGCCCACGCGTAGACGTCAATGCCCGGCTCGGCGATGGCCTCGGGATGGGTTGAGTAGTCGCTCTCGAGAATGCTCGGCTTGTCGAGGAAGGGCGCCGCAGCGACCGATCTGGCGAACTTGGAGCTGAACTCGCCATGGACGAGGTGTTGGCTGCGCTGGCGGATGAGTCCGAACGTCGCGGCATCGAAGAAGGCGGTGGACCCGCCGTTGCCAAGCACGACCTCATACCCGTCGGGGAGGCTGAAAAGCTCGCTGAGGCCGGACTGCACGCTCGCGACCAGGTCTTTGACGGGCGCTTGGCGGTGTGAGGTGCCCATGAGCGAGGTGCCGGTGGCGGCGAGTGCGTCGAGCGCCTCGAGGCGTACCTTCGACGGGCCGGAGCCGAACCGCCCGTCAGCGGGCAAGAGCTCAGCAGGAATCTTCACCCCACCAGTCTGTCAGGTGCGATCAGACAACGGACGCGGCATTCGCGGGTTCAGCACCTTCGCGGGTTGAGCTTGTCGAAACCCCATAGCGGTTTCGACAAGCTCAACCAACGGACGCCGCTCAACCAGCGGGCGCCGCTCAACCAGCGGATGCCGCTCAACCAGCGGGCCCAGATGTGCCGCGGGTCACATTTTGCGGACTGAGTGGTCGTAACGCGCCGGTAATCCGTACGATGCAGACCATGGCAACTGATTCTGCGGCCACGGACGTGGCGCTGTCCGAGGGCAGTGAGCACACCCGTGACGAGTGGGAGAAGGCGACCGCGGCGGTCCTGCGCAAAGGTCGCAAGCTCGCCGACGACGCTCCGGACTCCGATGTATGGGCCAAGCTCACGCTCTCGACGCTCGACGGCATCGCGATACCGCCGCTGGGCACTCCGGCCCTGACCGCTGATCTTGCCTCGACCGGCCTGCCTGGCCAAGCACCTTTCACCCGCGGCACCGCGGCTGCCCGCGAGCTCCAGGCGTGGGACATTCGGTCGCACTTCACCGACCCGGACCCCAAGATCACCCGCGACCACATCATGACCGACCTCGAGAACGGCGTGAACTCGCTGTGGCTCACGATCGGGTCGACCGGCATCGCGATCGGCGATCTCCCCGCACTCCTTGACGGCGTCTTCCTCGACTTGGCGCCCGCGATTCTCGACGCTCCCACCGATCCCGTCGCAGCGGCAGACGCGTTAGTCGCCATCCTCAGCGATCGCGACCTCGACGCCGCACCTGGCACCAACCTCGGTGCCGACCCGATCGGCGCGAGCTTCCGCGGCAACGGTCTGACTGATCCGCAACTTGTCGCCGCCGTCGCCGAGCGCGCCATCGCCATCAAGGCGCGCGCAGTCGTGGTCGATGGCACCGCGGTGCACGACGCCGGCGCTTCGGAGGTCCAAGAGCTCGCCTACTCACTCGCCGTCGGCGCCGCCTATCTGCGCGTCCTCGTCGAAGCGGGTCACGACGCCGACGTCGCTGCATCGCTCCTGGAGTTCAGGTATGCAGCCACGGACGACCAGTTCACGACGATCGCCAAGTTCCGTGCCGCCCGACGCCTCTGGCACCGTGTGGCCGAGCTCAGTGGAGTCAGCCGCGCCGCCCGCGGGCAGCTCCAGCACGGGGTCACGTCTCGGCCGATGATGAGCGTCTACGACCCCTACGTCAACATGCTCCGCACGACCGTTGCCTCCTTCGCGGCCGGCGTCGGCGGGGCCACCTCGGTCACCGTCCTGCCGTTCGACGCGGCACTCGGCTTGCCCGAAGCGTTCAGCCGACGCATCGCGCGCAACACGTCGAGCCTGCTGATCAGCGAGTCGCACGTCGCCAAGGTGACGGACCCGGCGGGCGGGTCGCATACGGTCGAGAAGCTCACCGACGACCTCGCCCGAGCGGCATGGGCGTCGTTCGGTGCCATCGAGGCGGCCGGCGGCATAGCGACGGTCATCGCCGACGGCTCGCTCCGCGCCAGCATCGAGGAGACGGTCGCCAAGCGAGTCGCCGAGATCGGCACCCGCAAACGCCCTTTGACCGGCGTCAGCGAGTTCCCCAACCTGCACGAAGAGCTGCCCGTGCGCCGCGCATACCCCGAAGGCTCGTTGCCCGTTGCTCGCTACGGTGCGCCGTTCGAGGACCTGCGGGACGCGCGCATGGCGACACCGGTGTTCCTGGCCACGATGGGTCCGATCTCCGCACATACCGCCCGCGCCACGTTCGCGAGCAACCTCTTGGCCGCCGGCGGCATCGACACCGTCATTGCTGGCGCCACGAACGGTGTCGACGACGTCATCAGCGCCTACCAGCAAGGCGGCGGCATGCCCGTCGTATGCCTCGCGGGCGCCGACAAGCTGTATGCCGAGTGGGGCGCCGATCTCATCGCCGCGCTCCGCGCCGCTGGTGCCACTTGGGTCATCCTGGCCGGCAAGCCCGGCGACGGGATCGTCGTCGACGACTCGGCGGCCGTGGGGGCAGACGCGCTCGCGTTCCTGCGCCGCACCCGCGACCAACTCAGCACCAGCACGGAAGGTGGGACCGTATGAGCATCCCGTCCTCGTTTGCGGGTCTTCCGCTCGATCCCGAAGAGCCGTACGCCGCTCCCGACGAGGCCGCCTACGCCGCCGCCACGGACGGCGCCGAGGCGTGGCCCGCGCCTGAAGGCATCGATGTCAAGGCGCTCTACACGCCCGACGACCTCGACGGCCTCGACGCGCTCGACACCTACCCCGGCCTCGCGCCATTCCTGCGCGGTCCCTACCCGGCGATGTACACGACGCAGCCGTGGACGATCCGCCAGTACGCCGGCTTCTCGACCGCCGAGGAGTCCAACGCGTTCTATCGCCGCAACCTGAAGGCGGGCCAGAAGGGCCTCTCAGTCGCGTTCGACCTGGCAACGCATCGCGGCTATGACTCCGACAACCCGCGCGTCGTCGGCGACGTCGGCATGGCCGGTGTGGCGATCGACTCGATCTATGACATGCGCACGTTGTTCGACGGCATCCCGCTCGACGAGATGAGCGTCTCGATGACGATGAACGGCGCAGTCCTGCCCGTTCTCGCGATGTACATTGCCGCCGCCGAAGAGCAAGGCGTGCCGCCGGAAAAACTCACCGGAACGATTCAGAACGACATTCTGAAAGAGTTCATGGTGCGCAACACCTATATCTATCCGCCGACGCCCTCGATGCGGATCATCTCGGACATCTTCGCCTACACCTCGCAAAAGATGCCGAAGTACAATTCGATCTCGATCTCCGGCTATCACATGCAAGAAGCCGGCGCGACGCAGGACCTCGAGCTCGCTTACACGCTGGCCGACGGCGTCGAATATCTGCGTGCGGGCCTCGCCGCGGGCATCGACGTCGACAAATTCGCGCCGCGGCTGTCGTTCTTCTGGGCGGTCGGCATGAACTTCTTCATGGAGGTCGCAAAACTGCGCGCGGCGCGCCTGTTGTGGGCCAAGCTGCTGACGCAGTTCAATCCGAAGGATCCGAAATCGCTGAGCCTGCGCACGCACTGCCAGACATCGGGCTGGTCGCTGACCGCGCAGGACGTCTACAACAACGTGATGCGCACCACCATCGAGGCGATGGCCGCGACCCAGGGCCACACCCAGTCGCTGCACACCAACGCGCTCGACGAGGCGCTGGCGCTGCCGACCGACTTCTCCGCGCGCATCGCCCGCAACACGCAGCTGTTCCTGCAGCAGGAAAGCGGCACCAACCGCATCATCGATCCCTGGGGCGGCTCGTATTATGTCGAGCGCCTGACGCAGGACCTCGCCGCCAAGGCGTGGGGCCACATCCAGGAGGTCGAGGCGCTGGGCGGCATGGCCAAGGCGATCGAAGCCGGCGTGCCCAAGCTGCGGATCGAGGAAGCCAGCGCCAAGACGCAGGCGCGGATCGATGCCGGACGGCAGGCAGTGATCGGCGTCAACAAGTACAAGCCCGAGAACGAAGCGCCGCTCGACGTGCTGAAGGTGGAGAACTCCACGGTGCGCCGGCTGCAGATCGACAAGCTGGCACGGCTGAAGCGGGAGCGTAGCCAGGCCGACGTCGATGCCGCCCTTGCCGCGATCACCCGTAGCGCGCAGGACGGCAACG
>JAOPXA010000038.1 GCA_025965395.1 Nocardioidaceae bacterium
GCCGCCGATGCGCTCGCCCTCGGCATCTGCCAAATCTGGCGTGGCGGAGCGCAGGCGCGCATCGACGAAGCCGTCGCCAAGGCGGCGCGATGATCTCCTACCTCCGCGGCAAGATCGCTGCCGTCACTTTGACCTACGCCGTCGTCGAGGTGGGTGGAGTCGGTATGCAGGTCTTCTGCCCACCCAACACCTTGGCCACCCTGCGCACCGGCTCCGAGGCTCAGGTCTTCTCCTCTCTGGTGGTCCGCGAAGACTCACTGACCCTGTATGGATTCGCGACGGCCGACGAGCGCGACATGTTCGAGCTGGTGCAGACCGCGAGTGGAGTCGGGCCCAAGGTCGCGCAGGCCATGATCGCCGTGTTCGCTCCCGATCGTCTTCGGTCGTCGATCGCCCATGGCGACCTCGCAGCGCTCACGGCGGTGCCGGGCATCGGCCGCAAGGGTGCCGAGCGCATCGTGCTCGAGCTCAAGGACAAAGTCGGCCCCGTCTCGAGCCTCGTGGCACCCGCACAGGCCTGGCGCGACCAGGTGCATGAAGCCCTGTTGGGTCTCGGGTGGCCGGCTCGTGATGCCGACCGAGCGGTCGAGTCCGTGGCGGCTTCCGTCGAGCCAGGCGCCACGCCCGATATCTCCGCGCTGTTGCGTGACGCTCTGCGTACGCTATCCAAGACATGAATGCACGCGATTTAGGCGACAGCGACGAGTTCGATCAGATCGTCGCGGCCGAAGCCGGATCTGAGGACCGCGCATTCGACGCGGCGCTCAGACCCAAGACGCTCGAGGAGCTCATCGGTCAAGAGCGCGTGCGCGAGCAGCTCTCCCTCGTGCTTGAGGCCGCTTTGCGGCGCGGTCGTGCACCTGACCACGTGTTGCTGTCCGGCCCGCCCGGGCTGGGCAAGACGACGTTGGCGATGATCATCGCCCATCAGGTCGGGGCGCCCCTGAGGATCACGAGCGGCCCGGCGATCCAACACGCGGGTGACCTCGCGGCGATCCTGTCGGGCATCAACGAGGGCGATGTCCTTTTCGTCGACGAGATCCACCGCATGTCGCGCCCCGCCGAAGAGCTGCTCTACATGGCGATGGAGGACTTCCGGGTCGACGTGGTCATCGGCAAGGGCCCCGGCGCCACCGCCATACCTCTGGAGATCCCCCACTTCACGCTCGTCGGAGCCACCACGCGCGCCGGACTCCTGCCCTCGCCGCTGCGTGACCGTTTCGGATTCACCGCACAGCTGGAGTACTACGAGCCCCCCGAGCTTCACCGGATCGTCAAGCGGTCGGCGGGCCTGTTGGCGCTCGACATCGATGAGTCCGGTGGCTTCGAGATCGCCTCGCGCTCGCGCGGCACCCCGCGCATCGCCAACCGTCTGCTGCGGCGAGTCCGCGACTTTGCCGAGGTGCGCGCCGACGGGGTTATCGACAAGGCCATCGCGCACCAGGCGCTTGATCTCTACGAGGTCGACCAACTGGGGCTCGACCGGCTCGACCGCGCAGTTCTGACGGCGCTGTGCACGAGTTTTGGAGGAGGGCCCGTCGGAGTGTCGACGCTCGCTGTCGCCGTAGGCGAGGAGCGCGAGACGGTCGAGGAGCTTGCCGAGCCCTTCCTCGTACGCCTGGGGTTCTTGGCACGCACGCCTCGTGGGCGCATCGCCACCGCCGCCGCATGGAGCCATTTAGGCTTGACGCCGCCGCACGGCTTTGGCGCCACGCTTCCCTTGGATTCCCTGACCGACGAGGACGACTCATGACCACCCCGCTATCGATGGGCGTCGAGCATGCCCTCGACCACCACGTCCGTTCGATCCCCGACTGGCCCGAGCCGGGCGTCACCTTCCGCGATCTCACTCCGCTGATGGGCCATCCGCAGGCCTTCGGCGCAGTCGTCGACGAGTTGGTGCGTCGAGCCCGGCAACTCGACGAGCCCATCGACATGGTGATCGGTCTCGAAGCGCGAGGCTTCATCTTCGGGCCGCCCGTCGCTCTCGCGCTCGGTGCCGGATTCGTGCCCATACGCAAGGCAGGCAAGCTTCCCTCGGCCACCCACGACGTCACGTATGAGCTCGAATACGGCAACGCGACCGTGCAGATCCATCAAGACGCCATCGAGATCGGACAGCGTGTCCTTGTCGTGGACGACGTGTTGGCCACGGGTGGCACGTTGGCCGCGGCCAACCAATTGGTCACCGCGTGTGGCGGCACGATCGCCGCCAACTTCGTCGTCCTGGAGATCGACGTACTCCAGGGCCGCGACACGCTGGCAGGCATCATCGTGGAGGCGCTGCGCCACATCTAGGCGCGAAGGTAGACTAAACGATGGTCCGCGCGGTCTCGCGCGCCCCAACCCTGGAGAACACGTTGAAATCGCTCGCTCAGATTCTGCCCATCGTGCTGTTGGTGGCGGTGTTCTGGTTCCTCGTCTTGAGGCCAGCTCGCAAACGCCAGCACGAAGCCGCTCAGACCCAGTCTGAGCTCAGCGTTGGTTCAGAGATCATGCTCACAAGCGGCATCTTTGGCACCGTTGCAGCGATTCACGACGATGCGTTCGACCTCACGATCTCTCCCGGGACCACCATCACCGTCCACAAGCAGGCAGTGGGGCGCATCATTCCCGTCACTGTCGCTGACGACAGTTCAGACGAAACAGGGGAGTAGTGGCCAAGAAGCCCGCCAACGCCAACAAGAGCCTGCCGCGTCCAGGAAGAGTCCTCGGAATCTTCCTCGCGATCGTGGTCGGCCTTTTCGCGATCCTGGCACTCGTGGGAGTTCAGTCCGACAGCAAGGACTCCGTATGGAGTCCGCGTCTCGGCCTCGACCTGCAAGGTGGCACGCGCATCACCCTTCAGGCAGACGCCAAGGGTGGCGCACGCGTGACCTCCGACAAGCTGTCCGAGGCCCGCGACATCATCGACCAGCGTGTCAATGGCACCGGCATCACCGAGGCCGAGGTCACGACGCAAGGTGGCAACCAGATTGTCATCGAGATCCCGGGCAAGCAGAGCCAGGACATCGTCGACGACATCAGCCGCACCGCACAGCTCAGGTTCCGCATGGTCTGGGGCGCGCCCGCCGCGACCGGCACCGAGAAGGTCACCGAGACTCCCGAGGAGCTTGCGGCCGCCGTGGCCAAGCCTGACTGGGCCAAGCTGACCCTCAAGCAGACGATCGCTGCCCAGACCGACGGTCTCGCGACGCTGCCCAAGGCATACGCCGACGGCACGGCAGCCCTGCAGAAGCAGGCCGACACGTTTGTCTGCACCCCCGAAGGCATCAGTGCCGTCAACGATGTCGCCTCTGATCCGATCGTCACCTGCGACACCAAGACCGGCGAAGTCTTGATGCTGAGCCCTGCTGTGATCCAGGGCAACGAGCTCAAGAGCGCCGACTTCGGCTACACGACCCAGGACTCCCAGTGGGGCGTCAACCTCGCGCTCAAGGGCGACGGCGTCAAGACATTCGAGGACGTCACCACAGCGCTCACCCCCACGCAGGGCCGCTTTGCGATCGTTCTCGATGGTGAGATCTTGAGCGCACCGCAGTCCAACGCGATCATCGACAACGGCGAGTCCCGCATCACGGGCAGCTTTACGCAAGTGACGTCGAAGGCGCTGGCCAACTCGCTCAAGTTCGGCGCGTTGCCTCTGACGTTCAAGCTCAACGGCTCGTCCTTCGAGGGACCCACCCTCGCCGGCACACAGCTCCAGGCGGGCCTCATCGCCGGTCTCGTCGGGCTCATCCTCGTGATCCTCTACAGCCTCGCCTACTACCGCGGGCTTGGGCTGGTAGCGATCGCGTCGCTCCTCGTGGCAGGCACCGTGACGTATGCGCTGGTGCTGCTCCTCGGTCAAGGGCTCGGGTTCACACTGACGTTGCCAGGTATCGCGGGTCTCATCGTGGCGATCGGCATCACCGCCGACTCGTTCATCGTGTTCTTCGAACGTATTCGTGACGAGGTGCGCGACGGTCGCACGCTCAGGCTCGCGGTCGAGAAGGGCTGGGCCCGTGCGCGCAACACGATCCTTGCCGCTGACGCGGTGTCGTTCCTTGCCGCGTTGATCCTCTACATCTTCGCCATCGGGGTGGTCCGCGGCTTCGCGTTCGCGCTCGGCCTCACGACGATCATCGACGTCTTCGTGGTCTTCTTCTTCACCAAGCCGCTCGTGACGCTGCTCGCCAGGACGAAGTTCTTCGGTCAGGGCCACAAGTGGTCCGGTCTCGATGCCTCGCACCTCGGCATCACCGGCCGCTCCGTCAGTCAGTCCGCCAAATCGCCGGTCCACAAAGATCGCGATGCTGGGTCCGATCAAGCTGGGTCCGATCAGGAAGAAGTGAGCACCCGATGAGCAAGCTCAGCACCTTCGGACACGATCTCTATGAGGGACGGGTTTCCTTCAACTTCATCGGGCGCCGCAAGCTCTGGTACTCGATCTCGGTAGCCATCCTGATCCTGTCGGGCGCCGGCATGATCGTTCGTGGATTCAACATGGGCATCGAGTTCAAGGGTGGCGTCGAGTTCACGGCCCAGATCGCGGCCACCAGCGCCAACGTCGACAAGCTGGTCAATGCGGTCGATGACGCGGGCGTGCCGGAGGCCGGTGACCCGATCGCGGTGACCTCGGGCAACGACGCGATCCGCATCCAGACCAAGGCGCTGACGCAGGACCAGGCCACCAAGATCGAGCAGTCCTTGACCAAGGCCGGCGCGACCGAGGTCAGTCAGAACCTCATCGGCCCCTCGTGGGGCAAGCAGGTGGCGCAGAAGGCACTCACCGGCCTTGCGGTGTTCATCGTGCTGGTGATCTTCCTGATCTGGGGATATTTCCGAGAGTGGCGGATGTCTGTTGCCGCTATCGTGGCGCTTGCGCACGACTTGGTGATCACGATCGGGGTCTATGCCTGGTCTGGTTTCGAAGTGACACCCGCGACCGTCACGGGTCTTCTGACGATTCTCGGCTACTCGCTCTACGACACCGTGGTGGTGTTCGACAAGGTGCGCGAGAACACGCGTGGCTTCATGAAGATGACCAACCGTACGTATGCCGAGTCGGCCAACCTCGCCATCAACCAGACCTTGGTGCGCTCGATCAACACGTCGATTACGGCGCTGCTTCCGGTCGCTGCGTTGTTGATCGTTGGTGTGGCCTACCTCGGCAACGGGCCTCTCAAGGACCTCGCGCTCGCGCTGTTCGTCGGTATGGCCGCAGGCGCGTACTCCTCGATCTTCATCGCCACGCCGTTGGCGTCGCAACTCAAGGAGATGGAGCCCGACGTGAAGGCGCAAGCGCTTCGCGTCTACGCCGCGCGGGCCAAGGCGGCAGCGGCCACGACCGCGGTCGCAGCGCCCGTGACACGTGACGTGGTCGCCTCCGGTGCCGCCAAGCGTGCGCAACCCCAGCGCACGACGCGGTCCAAACGTCGTTGATGCGTGTGCGACGATGTGGCCATGAAGCCTGAGACCGCCCGTCGCGTTGCCATCGTCGTCGTGGTGGCCCTCGTGGTCGCTTCGGCCGCGACATTCCTGAGCACCGTTCTGTGACCTTTGCGCCACTAGATTGGCAATGCGGCATACGATAGAGATGCACATGGTGCAACGGAGCGACCGCGAAGGATGATGTGGCAGACCAAACGGACGTACAGCTAGAACCGAAATCGCCCACCAGCGAATCGGCTTCTACGTCCGCGCGCGTGAAGACCCGGCTGGCTCGGATGGGCAAGTCCTCGTCGGCCAATCCCGTGCTCGATCCACTCATCCGGATCTACAAGAACACTCACCCCAAAGGCGACGTCGCGCTGATTCAGCGGGCATACGACGTGGCCGAGCGGATGCACGACGGCCAGAAGCGCAAGAGCGGCGACCCATACATCACGCACCCGCTCGCCGTCGCGACGATCCTGGCCGAGCTGGGCATGACGGCTCCCACGCTGTGCGCGGCGCTGCTGCACGACACGGTCGAGGACACGCCCTACACGCTTGAGCAGCTGCGCAAGGATTTCGGCGACGAGGTCTTGCACCTGGTCGATGGCGTGACCAAGCTCGACAAGGTCATGTACGGCGACTCGGCGCAG
>JAOPXA010000020.1 GCA_025965395.1 Nocardioidaceae bacterium
ATGGCGTTGAGCTCGCCTCGATCGGTCGCACCGGTGGCGATGCGATCGACGTTGTCGGCGAGTTCAACCTTCCCATCAGCGAGGTCCGCGCAGCCTGGTCGGCCACGCTGCCGGCGATCCTCGACGCGGTCTGAGCCAGGGCTCGATGGCCCGCACGCTTGTCCCGATAGATCCGGCGATCTTCGCCGAGCTGTGCAGCCGCATCGACGCCGGCACCGCCTCGCGCGACGACCGCAAGGCCGCGACGAAGCACCTGCTCGCCCTCCTGGTCCAGAAGGCACCGGGCAACTCTGTCGAGGTGCGCATACCGCCCTTCGCTGCCGTTCAGTGCATCGCAGGCGCGCGTCATACGCGAGGCACGCCACCGGCGGTCGTCGAGATGGACGCCGACACCTGGATCGCGCTCGGCAGGGGGATGATCACCTGGTCGGAAGCGCGACTCAGCGCTTCGGGCGAGAGGTCTGACTTGTCGCCGTGGCTACCCTTGAGTTGACTCGCGGGCGAAACATTCATGAGTCAGAATGAAGTGCGCCCCTCCTCCACGCTCAGCCTGCCGTACCCCAAGGAACCGCCCATGAACACTCCACTTGTCTCCGCCACTGAATCCTGGGACGACCTGTTGACCGGGCTCACTCCCCGTCAACTGGCAGCAGTCCAGTCGGCCATCTCGACGAGCCGGTCGAGTGGTTGGGTCCCGACGCGCGGTCACGTCAAGAACATGGTCGACTTCTCCACGGGCGCCATCACGGCACGCGAGTACGCACACCTGACGCTCGACGTGCTGGGCCTTGCTAAACCGGCCACGCCGAGCCCGACGTATGACCCTGCGGCTAAGAGCGCGCACTCAAATGCCGAGCCTCGCGTGGCAAGAGCCTCCTCGCAGGACACCCAGTCATACGCCCGCGGAGAGCTCAACGTCGACGAGTGGCTGCGCCGGGCGGCGGCACGTTTCCACGACTCCGACGCCTAGAAGGTCGCGCGCCTAGCCCTTGTTGCCCGCGGCAAGCAACGCCCATACGGTCGCTTCGGTCGTGCCGTATGTGCTGATCTTGTTGGTCTTGCGGTATGCCTTCACGGCCGCGACCGTCTTCTGGTTGTAGAAGCCCGTCGGCTTAAGTGCCTTGCCGGTGGCCGCGCTCAGTGCACGCTGGAGCCGGAAGACCGGCTCGCCCACCGAGCCATACTTCAGCACGCGGGGCTTGGAGCCCTCGGACAGCAGCGCCGTCCAGGTGCCTCGGCCAGCGACGCCGCTTGTCGACCAACCTTTGCTCGCTCGGTACGTGTTGACGGCCTTCTGGGTGCCGACGCCGAACCCGCCGCTGACGGTCTTCTTGAGACCACGCTGCTTGAGCAGGCACTGCAGCGTGGAGACTGCTGCGCCCTTCGCGCCGAGCTTCAGGGTCGGGTATGACGCCAGTGTCAGGTCGGCCTTCTTGCACGGCTTTGCGTCGGCAGGAATGCGGATCTTGCCGCCCACGTCGAGGAAGTTCTTGTCGATGTTGAGCTTGTATCCGCCGTACGTGATCCACAGCCCGTTGTCGTACTGGTGCAGCCGCTGCTGGACCCAACCATCGTCGGCAAGGTAGGGGCCGCCGTCGGTGTTGGCTTCCTGATTGGTCCAGGCGTTCCAGATCTGGTCTGGCAGGTCGAAGCCCGGGGTGTTGGCCATCCGGATCTTGTCGATGCTGACGATCGCGGCCGAGCCGCTCGAGTAGAGCCCGGACAGGTAGCCAGCCGCATGGAGCTGCTCGGTCCAGGCGTCGACGAACTGCATGGTGGCGTTGTCGCAATCGGCGTTCTTGCGGTTGTAGGCCTCGATGTCGAGATAGAGCGTGCTGCCCTTGCCGAGGCCGTACTTGATCGCCGAGGCGACAGATTCCTTCGCATCGCTGACCGCCTGCTTGCGCGCGGTAGCGATGGTGGTCGACATGGTCTTCTTGATGACGCGGCTCTTCTTGTTGACCGGGAAGCACGGCGCCTGATATCCGACGTGGATGGGGATGAAACGCCAGCCATTTGCGGCGTTCTTGGCGACCCATTCCTTGCTCAGGTTGGGCTGGTACGCGTCGCCGCAGTAGCGCGAGTGGCCCGAGATATAGATGCCAATCGCGCTGAATGGCGACTTGAGATTCCACTGGTCCATGGCTGCCTGCTCGGGCGCGACGCACGCGTCGAATCCATAACCGCGGAAGTTGCCCGGCGCCTGAGGCGTGGCAGCCTGAGCCGGCCCGCCGATCATCAGCGTGGCAAGGACGGCTGCTGCGACAACGACGACATACGCGCGCAGCTTGGCGGAGGAAGGCACCAAAGACATGCGAGAAGCATAAGCACGCGATTGCGTTATGTCACAAGAACCACAGGAGTCACACCTGCCTGCGCCACGTTTGCGATTGAAGGACTTGGGGTCTGATCCCGTACACTGAGGGACGTGCCAGGTGGAGACGGACGACTCAACCACGACCTTGATCCTCAGGACCTCGGACCCCAAGATGCCTGTGGCGTCTTTGGGGTTTGGGCCCCCGACGAAGAGGTCGCCAAACTTACCTATTTTGGCCTGTATGCGCTTCAGCATCGTGGCCAAGAATCTGCCGGCATCGCCGTCAGCAATGGCAAGCAGATCCTCGTCTACAAAGACATGGGCCTTGTCTCGCAAGTGTTCGATGAGTCCACCCTGGAGTCTCTCAAGGGTGGACTTGCTATTGGACACGCGCGCTACTCGACGACCGGCGCCAGCACATGGCAGAACGCCCAGCCGACGTTCCGCCCAACCGCCGTCGGTGCTGTCGCCCTCGCGCACAACGGCAACCTGACCAACACGCACGAGCTGCTCCAGATGGCCGAGGCGCGCGCGTCGGAGAACGGCGAGCTCAACCTCGGCCGTGGCAAGGAGATGGCGACCAGCGACACCGGCGTCATGGCGACCTTGCTGGCGTCCTACCCAGACCGTTCGATGGAGAACGCCGCGCTCGAGATCCTGCCCAAGCTGCGCGGTGCCTTCTCGCTCGTCTTCATGGACGAGAACACCCTGTATGCCGCGCGCGACCCGCAAGGCATCCGGCCGCTCGTGCTGGGTCGCCTGGAAGGTGGCTGGGTCGTAGCGTCCGAGACCTCTGCGCTCGACATCGTGGGCGCGTCCTACATCCGCGAGATCGAGCCGGGCGAGTTCATCGCGATCGACGCCAATGGGCTGCGCACCGAGCGGTTCGCGCCGGCCGCGCCCAAGGGCTGCATCTTCGAGTTCGTCTACCTCTCGCGTCCCGACACGATCATCTCCGACCGCCGCGTGCACACCGTGCGGGTCGAGATTGGTCGCAAGTTGGCGCGCGAGTTCCCGGTCGACGCCGACCTCGTCATCCCGGTGCCAGAGTCGGGCACGCCGTCCGCGATTGGCTATGCCGAGGAGAGCGGCATCCCCTTCGGTCACGGGCTCGTCAAGAACTCCTCCGTGGGCCGCACGTTCATCCAGCCCAGCCAGACGATCCGTCAGCTGGGCATCCGCCTCAAGCTCAACCCGCTCCGCGACGTGATCGCCGGCAAACGCCTGGTGGTCGTCGACGACTCGATCGTGCGTGGCAACACGCAGCGTTCGCTCGTGCGGATGCTGCGCGAGGCGGGAGCTGCGGAGGTGCACGTGCGCATCTCGTCGCCGCCAGTCAAGTGGCCATGCTTCTACGGCATCGACTTCGCGTCGCGCGCCGAGCTGATCGCCAACGGCATCTCGGTCGACGAGATCTGCCGCTCGATCGGTGCCGACTCGCTTGCATACGTCTCGCTCGACGCGCTCGTCGAAGCGACGGATCAGCCCAAGGACAACCTCTGCCGCGCCTGCTTCGACGGTATCTATCCGGTCGCTCTCCCCGAGGACGACCTGATCGGCAAGCATCTGCTGGAGATGTCACCCAACCCCGAGCTCAAGGTCATCTCTTGACGTCCTACGCCAGCGCCGGTGTGTCCATCGCCGAGGGCGATCGCGCCGTCGAGCTGATGAAGGAATGGGTCGAGAAGGCCCGTCGCCCCGAGGTCGTGGGGGGCATTGGTGGGTTTGCCGGGCTCTTTGATGCGTCGGCGTTGAAGGCGTATGAGCGTCCGCTGCTTGCAACCTCTGCCGACGGCGTCGGCACCAAGGTCGCGATCGCGCAGCGCATGGACATCCACGACACGATCGGCTTCGACCTTGTCGGCATGCTCGTCGACGACCTGGTCGTGTGCGGCGCCGAGCCGCTCTTCATGACCGACTACATCGCCTGCGGTCGGGTCGTGCCCGAACGGATCGCGGCGATCGTCAAGGGCATCGCCG
>JAOPXA010000028.1 GCA_025965395.1 Nocardioidaceae bacterium
CTTGCTTTCGATACAGTTACGATATATCGTAACTGTATCGAAAGCAAGTCGTAACGATTCATCCGCCCGCGACGTACCGGTTCAACTGGTCGCGTTCGAACTCCAACTGCTCGGTGCGGGTCTTTACGGCGTCGCCGATGCTGATGACGGCAACGACCTTGTCGTTCTCGATGACCGGCACGTGACGCACGCGATGCTCGGTCATCAGCTCAAGGAGGGCGTCGAACGTGTCGTCGGGGGAGCACGTGTGGACCTTGGCGCGAGGCGTCATGATGTCGGCCACCGTGTGCTTGCGGGGGTTGGCCACATCGCGAAGCTTGCGGACGACGTCGCGCTCGGATACCACCCCGATCATGGTCTCGCCGTTCTCGCTCACCACGAGGGCGCCGATGTTGTGCTCAGCCAGCCGGTCGCACAGCTCTTCGATCGTGGCTAGAGGCTGCACGGTGTAGATGGCGCTGCTGCCTTTGGATGAAATAACGTCGCTTACCTTCATCAGAATCTCCTTGGTCGTCCTTGTCCCGACCATAGACCCGCGACGGATCACTTGGACAGAGCTAGAAGACGCTCAAGCCGAGCAAGAACGCTCCGAGCCCCAACCCGATCGACGACACGAGGTAGACCGACGCGTCACGGATAAGTCCGCTGGTGCTCAGACTCCAGACCTCGTTGGCCAGGGTCGACCACGTGGTGAGGCTGCCGCAGAATCCCACACCCAGGAGCAGGTACCACCGGTTGGTCGGATCGGCGCCGACGAGCAGACCCAGCAGGAACGAGCCGCCCACGTTGACGGCGAAGATTCCCCAAGGAGCGCGGGTGGTGTCGAAGCGCATGGCGATGGCGTGACGCAGAGGCGCACCGACGACCGCACCGGCAATGACCAGCAAGGGACCCACGCTCACCGGACGAGCCGTCGAGAGAGGAGAGATCCGATCGCGACTGCGACGAGACAGGCCGCAGCCCCCGCGATGAGATAGACGACGAGGTCCGTGGTGTCGCCAGCGTGGTCAGCGGCGAGGAAATAGCCCGAGAACGTGGTGAATCCGCCACACATACCCACCGTCACGAACTCGCGGGTGTAGCGCCACGTCCACAGGGTGCCGATCAAAGGCATCGCCAACCCGATGACGGCGCAGCCGATGACGTTGATCCAGAACGTCGAGAACGGCCCGTAGGCCCGGGCGAGCGCGCCCAGCGCTCCGCCGCATGCGACCCAAGCAAGTGCCGCGATCTCGTCTCTAGTCATCCGACGTCGTACGCCACGCGTGAAGCGTGTGCACGTTGCTCAGGGGTGACTCGGCCTCGTCGCCGATGTCGAATGCATCGGCCAGGTCTTCGGCGCTGTCGGTGAAGTGGCTCAGGTAGGCCATCGTCGAGTCGTGCAGTCGGGCGTTGGTCGCGATCGCGCTCGAACCCCACGGACCGGGCTTACCGTCGAGTCCGGTGAAGACGCCGCCGGCTTCCCGCACGATCACGTCGAGGGCAGCCATGTCCCAGAGGTTGAGCTCGGGCTCAGCAGCGATGTCGACCGTGCCCTCGGCAACCATCATGTAGGACCAGAAGTCTCCGAACGCACGGGTGCGCCAGCATCGACGGGTGAGGGCGAGTACGGATTCGAGCTTGCCGATGTTCTCCCAACCGCCCAGGGAGCTGTAGGAGAAAGAGGCATCAGCGACCTCGCTGACCGGGGAGACGTGGATCTGGCGGGACGACCTGAGCGACTTGCCGGTGAAGGCACCTCCGCCTTTGGAGGCCCACCAGCGCCGCTGAAGGGCAGGCGCCGACACGCAGGACGCCACGATTTCTCCGTCCTCCTCGAGCGCGATCAAGGTCGCCCACACGGGCACTCCGCGCACGTAGTTGTGGGTGCCGTCGATCGGGTCGATGATCCAGCGGCGCCCCGTGCCGGTGAGCGAACCCTCGTGCTCGCCTTCCTCTTCGCCCAGCACGGTGTCGCGCGTGCGGGTCGACTTGAGGATCTTGCGGATCGTTGACTCGACGGCCTTGTCGGCCTCCGTGACGAGGGTCAGGTCCGCTTTGGTGCTGACTTGAAGATCGGTGGCCAGGAAGTATTCCATCGCTTGCGAGTCGGCGTTGTCGGCCAGGACATGCGCAAGGCGGAGATCGTCGTTGTACGAGTGGGCCATGGGGCCTAGATTACGGGGGATTCCTGGCAAAGCGAGGGATTTGCCAGCGCTCAGCCGTTGGTACTTTCGTTCGTGCTCAGCAGGCGACGAAACGATGAGACGCGCTCCGGACTGACGTCGCCCGCGGCGACGGCCGCATCGAGACCACACTCGGGCTCCGCTGTCGCATGCGTGCACCCACGCGAGCAGTGTCGGCTGGCCTCTTCGAGATCGGAGAATGCTCGCAGGATGTCGTCCGCCGTGACGTGAGCGAGTCCGAACGAACGGATGCCAGGAGTGTCGACGATCCAGCCCCCGAACGGAAGTTCCATCGCAATCGCCGACGTAGAGGTATGACGTCCGCGACCCGTGACCTCGTTGACGTGGCTGGTGGCGCGTCGGGCGTCAGGGATGAGTGCGTTGACGAGCGTCGACTTGCCGACCCCGCTGTGTCCGACGAGCGCGCTGAACTTGTCGATGAGCACCTCACGAAGCGTCGCGAGATCCTCGTCGAATCGCGTCACGATGATCCGCACGCCCAACGGCGCCAACAGCTCGACGATCTCGGCCGGATCGCCCAGGTCAGCCTTGGTCAGCACGACGA
>JAOPXA010000032.1 GCA_025965395.1 Nocardioidaceae bacterium
CATGTCGCCAACAACAGCGTCGTGTTCATGATTGTCAGTCATGGTGTTCCTTCCGGGTGAGGGGCTTAGATGTTAGTGCTGAGCTCGGTGGAATCGAGCGCGGCGGAACAGGAGGGGCAGGTGCCCCAGTAGATGACCTCGGCTTCGTCGATCGCGTATCCGTGATCGTTCGAGGCATGCAGGCACGGTGCGGCGCCGGTCGCACAATCCACGTCGGCGATCTCGCCGCAGGAGCGGCATACGACGTGGTGGTGGTTGTCGCCCACGCGCGACTCATAGCGCGCGACTGAACCCGAGGGTTGGATGCGCCGGAGCAAACCCGCGGCGGTCAGCGTGCGAAGGACGTCGTAGATGGTCTGGTGCGAGACCGCGCCGAGGCTCCCCCGCACCACGTCAATAAGGGTGTCCGTGTCCACGTGAGGCCGCTCACGAACTGCCGCAAGGACCGAGAGGCGAGGTCGTGTCACACGCAGCTCGACGGAGCGCAGTTCTTGCTCGAGCTCAGCGGTGGTGGACACTTCTGCAGCCTTGTTCATTTTCTGGAATAAGTCAAGAATAGGTAGAATGTCGGACTCGCCAGTCTGGCCCGTGGGCCGCCGAGGATGGCGGGCTTACCGTCCATAAAGTCGACCCAGCGTCTACGATGAGTATCTCTAGCGCTGATTGGATCATCTCTCGCATGCCTTCGTTCAACGAATCCCAGTCGGTCTTTGCCGACGACTCGGGCACCCGGGCACTTTGGTGGCAGCGGGGTGGCCAGTTGTTTGCCGGACTCTTGGTTACAGCGCTCGTGGTTGTTGGGGTGAGCCTGATTCCCGGAGTTTCCATCCCGGGCCCCGATCTCCCGAGCGTATTGTCGATCGGTGGTGACGAGCCAGCAGGACCGAGCTCGCAGGCTCCGACGTCGCCAGAAAAAGCCAGTCCGGCGAATGAAATGGCGGGTTCGGCGAGTGAGAGTAAAGAATCTGCCAAGGACGGGACCCTCTCTGTGCGAGCTCCAAGCCCCGTAACCGATGGGCCCCCAGCCGCGAAGCCGGCGCCGCCGATTGTGACCTCTCCCACGGATCCACCGGTTTCCGACGTCGCGGATCAACAACAGGGAGGTGGCAACAAGGGCAAGGGCAACGGCGCGGATGGCGACCCTCCGCGAGCGAACCCCACCCATTCGCCAGGATCTCCGCCTGCCACCCCACCGGGTAAAGCGAAATAGCCGTTCACACTCGGCGCGATCCGGTCGATCGCCGCCACCCCAGAACGCACTGGCTGTTCTTGGGCTCACTATTGGTCGTGGTGTTCTGCCTCCTGATCGTGGCCGGGGCCACCGGGGGGCAAATCGGCGAAGGTGCCCACGCGCCGGCGTCCCGAGCGCAACACGGGACTGTTCCGCAAGACATATTGAGCGGTGGCCCGATCGTCGATACCGCCCCGCTCGCGCGGTCGGGGCTACGGGTGCCTGACAAGCGGGTCGCGCTCACGTTCGACGACGGTCCCACCAGATGGACCGCACAGATCCTCGACGTCTTGAAGCGAGAACACGTCCCAGCCACCTTCTTCGTGCTCGGATCACGAGTTGTCCAACGACCCGATCTCGTGCGGCGCATGCGCGCCGAAGGCCACGACGTGGGGGTTCACACGTTTACTCACGTCAACATCGCGAACGTAGCGCGGTGGCGCCTAGACATGGAGCTTGCACAAACGCAATTAGCGATAGCGGCCGCGACCGGCTACACGACGGACCTCATGCGCCCGCCCTTCTCTTCCAAGGTCGCGAATCTGAGCCCGTCCGACTGGTCAGCGGTCTCCCACAGCAGTCCCTACCGTGTGGTGTTCACCGACCTCGATACCGAGGACTGGCGGCGGCGAGGGGTGGCCTCGATCGTCGCAGCAGGAACGCCGACCGGTGGACGGGGCGCTGTCGTCATGATGCACGACGGTGGTGGCGAACGCGATCAGACGGTCGAAGCGCTGGAACAGCTGATCGTCAAGCTGCGCAGCGAAGGGTACCGGTTCACCACGATCAGCCAAGCTGCCGGTGTCTCGACTTCGTGGAATCCAGCATCACCATCGCAGCAGGTTCGTGGACAGGTCGTGATAGCAACGGTCAAGACTGCGCACGTCACGGTGGATTTGCTGCGTCTTGCGTTCATCGTGCTCGCTGTGTTGGCGGTGCTGCGCATTCTGATCATGCTGTTCTTGGCACGCCGCCACCACCGGACGTTGCTCAGCAAGGGTGTCGTCGAAACACCTTTCTTGCCCACAGCATCTGTAGTCGTGCCGGCATACAACGAGGAACTTGGCATCGCCGCTGCGGTGAGGTCCTTGGCCATGAGCGACTACCCCGATCTCGAGATCATCGTGGTCGACGACGGATCAACCGATGGAACCGCGGAGGCGGTGCGAGATCTGGGCCTTCCCAGCGTCCGACTCATCATTCAGCCAAACGCTGGAAAGCCGACAGCGCTCAACACCGGAATCGCTGCATCGACGGGCGAGATCCTCGTCCTTGTCGATGGCGACACCGTATTCGAACCAGCTGCGATGGCAGCATTGATCGCCCCACTCGTCGACAAACGCGTGGGTGCCGTGTCTGGAAATACGAAGGTCGGCAACAGGCGCGGCCTTCTAGGTCGATGGCAGCACATCGAATACGTCATCGGTTTCAACCTGGACCGGCGCATGTTCGACTTGCTCCAATGCATGCCCACCGTGCCCGGTGCGATCGGAGCGTTTCGCCGCGAGGCGCTGGAGCGCGTGGGCGGGCTGAGTGATGACACACTCGCCGAGGACACTGACCTCACGATGGGTATCTGCCGCGCTGGCTGGCGTGTCGTCTATGCCCCCGAAGCCCGAGCTTGGACTGAAGCGCCCAGCACCCTAGGTCAACTGTGGCGACAAAGATACCGCTGGTGCTACGGGACAATGCAGGCGATGTGGAAACATCGACGAGCAGCAATCGAATCGGGCGCGTCGGGTAAGCTGGGCCGTCGGGCCCTGCCGTACCTGCTCGCCTTCCAAGTTCTCCTACCGTTACTTGCCCCCGTGATCGACGTGGTGGCGATCTACAGCCTCGTCTTCAACGCGTCCCCTCAGATTGCCTATGTCTGGTTGGCATTCCTGGCTTTGCAGTATGTCAGCGCGGTGTACGCCTTCGTTCTCGATCGCGAGAAGCTCGCACCACTTTGGAGTCTTGCGCTCCAACAATTTGTCTATCGCCAGCTGATGTACTTGGTAGTGGTGCAGTCGGTTGCCAGCGCCTTGTACGGCGTTCGACTCCGGTGGCACAAGCTACGTCGCACCGGTGACATGGAAGCGGCCCCGGTCAGCACTCGCTAGGCACTCCCTGCGCCGTCCGCCACGCAGGTCAAGCGGGTGATACCAATCAAGTTGCCGGAGGGATCGCGCACAGCGCAGTCCCGTGCACCCCACGGCTGGGTGGTGGGCTCTTCGAGAACCTCAGCGCCGGAGGCAGCGACCTTCTCGAACGTCGCATCGAGGTCATCGGTGCGGAAGATGGCCGCTTGCATCCATTCCCAGCTCACGTGACATGACATCGGGGGGTACGCGTCCCATGGTGAACTCCTTGTCGAACGTCGCTGGGCGACGACGTCGTCTAGAGGTCAGGCGGCAAGGATGCGGCGGCGTCTCACCCCTTGGGGGCATTTCGGCATTGATCGACTGAGACGAAGAGGTCAGGACTGAGAGGCACATGCATCTGCACGTCATGATCGGCATACCCACGCGAACCAGGGACGGCCGTCCAGCCGTCGGAGTGGTCGTTCCAGGAGTGAGCCGGTTGACGAATCCCTGCCGGTCCACGATAGTTAGGCATGTGCCTAAGTATCATGGTCAGCTCGATGCCGTGCTCCGCGCTCTCGCGGATCCGACGCGTCGGGCCGTCGTGGAACGGTTGGCGAAGTCCCCAGCCGTCGTGTCCGAACTCGCGGCGCCGTTCCCCATGGCATTGCCGTCGCTCATGCAGCACCTGCGCGCCCTCGAGAACGCAGGCCTGGTCACGTCACAGAAGCACGGACGCGTCCGTACGGTGAGCCTGCGACCGGGCGCCCTTGACGTCCTTCACCTTTGGCTCGGCGATCAACGAACCCCCGCCGAAAATCAAGCCGACCGGCTCGCCATCCACCTGAACCACAGCCACCTCATCCGCACCAGCTCGAAGGAATCCTGACATGACCCGCGTACGCATTGACCTGAACATCTCGCTCGACGGCTACACCTCGGGCGACCCCACCCCAGATCATCCGATGGGCGAGGATTGGGATCGCCTCACCGGGGCTTATGTCGCGACCCGCACGATGCAGGAGCGTGTGTTCGGCGACACCAGTGGCGCCGGCACGACGGGCATCGACGACGCGCACGCCGCCGCATACTTTGAGGGCGTCGGCGCTGAGATCATGGGCGCGGCTATGTTCGGCCTGCACGCGTTCCCCGACGATCCGGACT
>JAOPXA010000054.1 GCA_025965395.1 Nocardioidaceae bacterium
GGCGTCCTGCACGCGATCGTCGGGTCGCTCATCCAGGTGGGACTTGCGGTATGCGTGACCGTCCCGCTCGGGATCGGTACCGCAGTCTTCATGACTGAGGTGGGTGGTCGGTTCGCTCGGTTGGTCCGCACCGTCGTCGAGGCGATGACGGCGTTGCCCTCCATCGTCGCGGGCTTGTTCATCTACACGACGCTCATTGTCGGGCTCGGGGTGCCGCGCTCAGGTTTTGCCGCCTCCATGGCCTTGGCGGTCATGATGCTTCCCATCATCGCTCGCGCATCCGATGTGGTGCTTCGCGTGGTTCCGGGCGGGTTGCGTGAGGCTAGCTTGGCGCTGGGGGCATCTCGCTGGCGAACGGTGTGGCATGTCGTCCTCCCGACGGCACGCCCCGGCCTCGCAACTGCGCTGATCCTCGGTGTTGCGCGGGGCATCGGCGAAACCTCACCCGTCCTGCTCACCTCGGGGGCAGCCTCGTTCCTGGTCGTCAACCCCACCGGCGGCGTCATGAACTCCCTGCCGTTGTTCATCTATCAGACCGTACGAAGTGGCGAACCGATCTATATCACCCGTGCCTTCGGCGCAGCGTCGATCTTGCTGGGCCTCGTTCTCATTCTGTTCATAGCTGCGCGCCTGTTGGCGCGCCCGAAGAAGTTGGGTCGATGACACACACGCTCAAGAGACTTGCGGCGGCTCTTGCCGTTGTCCTGTTTGCCGCAACGGCCGTGCTGGGCGGATCCGCGCCCGCGTTTGCCGCGTACGCCCAGATTGAAGGCTCGGGCTCGACGTGGTCCGAGGTCATCCTCCAACAGTGGATCGCTGACGTGGACGCGAACGGTATGAAGGTCACCTACAACGGCGGCGGGTCGTCGCAGGGCCGCAAGAACTTCGCCCAGAATGTGACCGACTTCGGCATCACCGAGATCCCCTACCAAGGCAAGGACGAGTTCGGCGCCACTGATACCGCGGGTTCGCGCGAATTCGCCTACATGCCGATCATTGCTGGCGGCACGGCCTTCACCTACCAGGTTCGCATTGCGGGCAAGTTGGTCAAGAACTTGCGCCTTTCCGGGGACACCATCGCCAAGATCTTCACCAACAAGATCACGAACTGGAACGACCCGGCCATCGCCAAGGACAACAACGGCCGGGTGCTCCCATCGCTCAAGATCATTCCTGTGGTGCGTTCAGATGGTTCGGGCACGACCGCCCAATTCACCACGTGGCTCGACAAGCAATACCCGTCGGTGTGGCGGCCCTTCTTCGGCAAGTCGGGATTGACGTCCTACTTCCCCCGCAAGGGCACGACGATCGGCGCCGCCGGGTCTGACCAGGTGATGAACACGATCTCCGGATCTGCTGGCAACGGAACGATCGGCTACGTCGAATACTCCTATCCCGTCAACAAGAAGTATCCCGTTGTCAAAGTGCTCAACAAGGCCGGCTACTTCGTCGAGCCGACGCAGTACAACGTCGCCGTCGCCCTCACCAAGGCGCGGATCAACCAGGACAAGAACTCCGCTTTGTACCTGACGCAGATCCTGGACGGGGTCTACGGGGCCACGGATCCCCGTGCCTACCCGCTGTCGTCGTACTCGTACATGCTGCTCCCGACCGGAAGCAACGACCAGCGGATGACCACAGCAAAACGACAGACGCTTACCGACTTCATGTTCTACTCACTGTGCGAGGGGCAAAGCAAAGCTGGCGCGTATGGCTACTCCCCGCTGCCGCTGAACCTCGTATCTGCAGGCTTCAATCAGTTGGCGAAGCTCAAGACAGCCGATCCGGCGGTGGACTTCGCCGATCGTGACGTCAGCAAGTGCAACAACCCGACGTTCGTGAAGGGCAATCTCACGAGCAACCATCTTGCCCAGATTGCGCCACAACCCGCGGCTTGCGACAAAGTGGGTGTTGGTCCTTGCGTAGGTGCGACCGGCTCTGCGCCGACGACGATCGGCGACGCCAAAGGTGCCGCTGGCGACCCCGCTGGCGAGGCTGCGACAGGAACTGAGGTCGTTCCGACTGGCGATGCCACCGCTGCCACGGACACCGGGGCTGCCGGCAGCGGGTCTGTAGCGGTAGCAGGCAGCGACGGCTCCGTGGCGGTGCCCGTCGAACTGTTGTCGGGCCGCGCCGGCGACACTCGAGTCTTTGGCACCCTCGCCTTCGTCGAACTCCTCGCGATCGTGCTGGCACCGGGGATTGTTGCTGCCTGGTTGCGCCGCCGCCGTTTGCAAAGCTCGGGTGATCGACGATGAAGGCCGTGGCGCAACGGCTGCTCGCTGTCATCGTGACCATTGCCGTAGCTGTCGGCACGGTCAGTCTCTTGGCACCTAGTGATGCCCAAGCAGCCGACGCTGGCTTCAGCGTCACGAAGACGGTCACCCGGGTGAACGCCGACCCCGCCGGCGCCGATGGTCCGGGGCGTACGGTCGTCGACTCTCGGAACGTCACGGTGAAGGTCGACAACACCACGAACCTCCGCGGGCGCGAGCGCGTCAAGATCACGTGGTCGGGCGCCCGTCCCAGCGCAGCTCGCGCCTCGAACCCGTACGGCGAGAACGGGCTCAACCAGGAATACCCCGTGGTGATCATGCAGTGCCGGGGGACTGACGATCAGAGCCTTCCGGCGGCTAAGCGCCTGTCACCGGAGACTTGCTGGACGTCTACTCGCCAGCAGCGATCACAGTCGGTGGGTTCGCGTCTGGCGATCTGGCGCCATGACCTTTTCGCCAGCGATGCGGCCAAGGGCCAACTGAGCGGGGCAGATCCT
>JAOPXA010000057.1 GCA_025965395.1 Nocardioidaceae bacterium
CGATGTCGTCAACGAGGACCGAACGGCGGTTGTAGACCTTGGTGAGGATCTGGTTCTTGAGGTAGAGCGCGCCCTCGACCTTCTGGCGCAGGATCTTCTCGTCGAAGAGGTCCTGGACGCGAATGCCGATGCGGTTCATCTTGTCGGCGTACGTGGGCCCGATGCCGCGACCCGTGGTGCCGATCTTGCGCGACCCGAGAAAGCGCTCAGCGACCTTGTCGAGGGTGCGGTTGTAGTCGGCGATGATGTGCGCATTGGCGCTGATCAGGAGCCGCGACGTGTCGATGCCGCGCTCGTTGAGGGCATCGATCTCCTGGAACAGGACGTTGAGGTCGACGACCACACCGTTGCCGATGATCGGCACGCAGCCGGGGCTCAAGATGCCGCTCGGCAGGAGGTGCAGCGCGTAGGTCTCGTCGCCGATGACCACCGTGTGGCCAGCGTTGTTGCCGCCGTTGAACTTGACCACGTAGTCGACACGGCTGCCGAGGAGGTCGGTGGCCTTGCCTTTGCCTTCGTCGCCCCACTGGGCGCCCACGATCACGACTGCAGGCATGGAAATACCCCTCGCACGAACAGGAAGCCCCGCAAAAGTCGGGGCCTTACGTCCGCATTCTAGCCCAATTGAGCGGCCCGTAGAATTCCCCACATGGATCGTGCACTCGCCATTCGCAACTCCGATGCCGGCACCGCCGACAGCGCTCATCTCGGTGACGCCCTCGATTCCCTGCGTGCGGTCTTCGACCTCGACGTCGAGGCGACCAGCGGCCCCGAGGAACTTGATGCGGTCCTAGCCGACGCCGAGCACGTCATCGTGTGCGGCGGTGACGGCAGCCTGCACGCGGTCGTCAACGCACTCGGCCGCATCGGGCGCCTCGACGCCGTGACACTGGGTTTGCTGCCCCTAGGCACCGGCAACGACTTCGCGCGCGGGCTCGACCTGCCCCTCGATCCGGTCGAGGCGGCGACCGTCATCGTCGAGGGCCACACGGTGCCGATCGACCTCATCAAGGACGACCACGGCAAGCTGATCATCAACGCGGTGCATCTGGGCATTGGTGCCGAGGCTGCCGCGGCGGCCGTCTCCTGGAAGAAGCGGCTCGGGCCACTTGGCTATGTGGTCGGCGCGCTCATCTCGACCACCAAGGATCCGAGCTTCGACCTCCAAGTGCTGATCGACGACGAGCCGCTCCCCGCAGGCAACGGGCTCCTCCAAGTCGCGATCAACAATGGGCCATTCGTCGGCGGAGGCACGCCCTTGAGCCCCGACGCCAATCCGTCCGACGGGCAGCTCGACGTGGCGGTCTCCTATGCCACCCAGCTCTCACGACGGTTCACGTATGCCCGGCTGCTCCGACGCGGCGAGCACGTACACATGGACGAAGTGTTGGTGCGGCACGCTCATACGGTCACCGTCACCGGCGAGGCATTCCGCAGCAGCGCCGACGGGGAGATCGAAGACCCCGAGTCGGCTCGCTCGTGGATTCTCGTGCCCGGCGCCTTGAGGATGTACGTCCCCGCCGTCGGCTTCCCCTAACCCCCGTCGGAATCCCATGAGGCCATGGGAAAGCAACACCTCTCATGGGTTGTAACCCATGAGAGGTGTCAAGGACCCGTGGTGGGTCAGGTGCTTCGGAGTGCTACTCGATGCGCGCGTATGAGAGCTTGCCGCTGTCGTCGTTGGCGATCTTGCCCCACTGCAGACCGGGGAAGTGCGCCGCCGCGAAGGGCAGATTCTTGTCGAAGAGCTCCTTGCGGATGCGCTCGATCGAATCCATGCCCTGCTCGTGCTCGATGTGCGCCAGGAAGTCCCAGCGATCCTCGATGAGCTCGGGCTGCGTGTGCACGGGGTCGCCGAGCAACATGCCCTGCTCGCCCTGCGACGTCAGTCGAAGCACGGTCGAACCAGGCGTATGTCCGGCAGCATCCACCGTCTCGATGCCCGGAAGAAGCTCCGAGTCACCCACGAAGAAGTTGATGCGATCAGCGAGGGGCGCCAGGCGCACCGTCGCGGGGTCGCGACTGGGGTCAGAAACCCCTTGCTCCCACTCGGGCACGTCGTAGTCAGGCGACATGAAGTAGTCCCAGTCGCGCTTGTCGACGTGGAAGTTGGCGTTGTCAAAGTAGATCTTGCCGCCTACGGTCGCCCAACCGATGTGGTCGAGGTGCAGGTGGGTGAAGACAACGTCGGTGACCTCCGACGGCGTCACGCCCAGTTTGACGAACGCCGACCGCATGGCTCCACCCGCGAACGGGAAGATCGGCTGCGGACCGACGCCCGCGTCGACCAGGACGACCTTGTCGTCGTACCGCACCAAGAACCCGCCGAGCGTGTGAACGACCATGTCGCTGAAGGGATCCAGGAAGTGCTTATGCGGCTCCCAGCCCTCTTCGCTGTAGTTGGCGTAGCAGAAGCTAGGCGGCACAACTGCTTCTCCGTCAAGCAGCGCATCGATACGCATATCGCCGATTTGCATGAGTAACCTTCCGTTGGGTGTGAAACGAACTGGACGTGCTGATGGTGCTGAGTGCTGGGTCAGCTCACGCTCTCGCGCACGCCGAGCTCCTTGAGCGAGCCATCGGGCTGACGGACCAAGGTCGGCGCGATGCCCATGAGGTTCGCCTTGATCTGGTAAGCCAAGTAAGGCGTCGACTTGCGCGCTTCAGCGATGCCGCCGAACTGGAACCACAGGTGTGGCTGACCCGTCGGCATGATGAAGTTGCGCACCTCGCCATCGGGACCGAGGCCGGTGATCTTGCCGACCTTCGCGGCAACCTCGTCACCGAGAAGATCCGCGACCTGCACCTCGAGCTTTTGGAAGCCGGTCGCCAGCACCACGGTGTCGTACTCGACGACGGTGCCGTCCTTCATGAGGACACCTTCGGGCACGAAGTGGTCAAAATCATCCATCTGGACAATCTTGATGCCACCTTCAACGATGACGTCCGAACATCCGACATTGAGGTAGTAGCCGCCGCCATCGCGGATGAACTTCATCAGCCAGCCGGTCTCGTCCGGTCCGACATCGAGCTTCATGCCGACCTTTTCGAGGTTGATCAGGAGGTCCTTGTTCATCTCGTTGGTCATCAAGGTGTAACCCTGAAGACCTTCAACCAGCAGCGGGTAGATGTAGCTGGCGTTGAACCGCTGATCGACCTCGTCCTGAGGCATCGTGCCGATGAAGTAGTTGCCGTAGGCGAGGTTGGCCGACTCGATGCTGATGATCGAGGTGGGGCTGCGCTGGGCCATCGTGACCTTGGCGTCGTTGTGGTAAAGGTCGTAGGCGATGTCGTGCGCGCTCGTCGAGACTCCGACGACCAAGACCTTCTCGCCCTTGTGCTCCTTGCCGCTCGTGAACTTCGTCGAGTGCATGACAGGACCGGCGAACGTGTCCAAGCCCGGCAGGTCGGGGATGTTGGGGCGACCGGCGCTCTGTCCGACACAGAACACGACGTGGGTGGGATGGAGCGTCCGCTCCTCACCGTTGCGGCGTACCGTCACCGTCCACGTCTTCGACTCCTCGTCGAATTCACCGCCGAGGAACTCGGTCGACGTCCAGCAGTTCAGATCCATCTGCGACGCAAACGACTCGAAGTAGTCAGCGAGCTTGTCCTTGGGCAGGTAGTTCGGGAATGCCTTGGGGATCGGCATATAGGGCAGGTCCGACATGTCCGTCGGCGTATGAAGCGCGAGGCTGTCGTAGCGGTTGCGCCAGTTGTCGCCTACACGTGCGTTCTTTTCGACGATGAGCGTGTCGACGCCGAGCGCCTTGAGGCGAACAGCCATGCCCAGACCGTTGTGACCGCCACCCACGATCAGCACCTCAGGATCGCGGTCGCTGTACTCAAGCTGGTTCTTGCGATAGTCGCCCCACGTGATCGGGCCACGATCGTCGTCGTAGCCAAGACCCGGGTGACGCTCCTGAGCGAGGTCCTCGTCGACGCCCTTGAGCCCATACAGCGCGGTATTGAACCAGCGCGCACGCATGCCGTAGGGGGCGGCCTCGTCGGGAATCAGGTTGAAGAAGCCCTTGGCGTTGCCGTACTCGGTGTCGAAAGTGCAGAAGAACTCGACCATCGGGACGCCCGAGGCCTCGGAGATGGCAGGACCGGGACGGTTGACGTCGAACTCGAAGTTCACGGGCTTGCGGTCGGCCACCGCGGGGAACAACGCACCCTCGATTGCCTTGAGGTTGTGGTGCTGGTGCACGTCCCAACGGAACACCACCATGTCGCGCCAGTAGGACTCTTCGATGAACAGGTCGCGCATCAGCGCGGAGTCGCCCGTGTTGATCGCCTTCTCGAAGTCCTTGAGCCACACGGCACATCGGTCGGTGAGTGTGCTCGTTTCTTGAACGACGGTCATTCGGTTCTCCTACAGGGTCGGCAGGCACGAAAGTTGGTTCACTTCGCACGTCAAAACAGGTTGTGATTGGGGTCACAAAAGTGTGATGCTACGAATCTAGGGGACGGGCTCCAAAAGTCAATACAAATGTCCTAATTGTTGAGATTTTTTAGAGTTTAGTCAGCCGAGTCCCACCCACAACCACGACGACCCCTCAGGCCCAAGGGCCGAAGGGGTCGAAAAGTACGGGACCTGAGTCCCTAGTGGATGAGTGCTTGATACGCCTCGGGGCTGGACTCGTGCAAGAACTCGCGGCAGCGATGTGCCTCCTCGAGATCACCGAGGCGCTCCGAGGCTTCGCCCAAGACCGCAAGCGAACGCAAGAAGCCCTGGTTGGGTTCGTGCGACCACGGCACCGGGCCATGACCCTTC
>JAOPXA010000068.1 GCA_025965395.1 Nocardioidaceae bacterium
CACCCGGCCAGGCTCACACCGTCAGCGGCGCCACGGGCGTGATCGGCAGCAGGGTGCGTCCGGTGGGCCCGATCTGGATCGTGGTGTCCATCTGCGGGCAGACACCGCAGTCGAAGCACGGCGTCCAGCGGCAGTCCTCGATCTCGAGCGCCTCGCCCGGATTGAGCGAATCTTGACAGTCTTCCCACAACCAGTCTCGGTCGAGCCCGGCGTCGAGGTGGTCCCTGGGCAGCACCTCGGCGAATCCGCGCTCACGTGTCGTTTACCAGTCGAGATCGACCGGCTCGTCAGCCAGCACCTCGGCGGTCTGCTGAGCCCACCGATCGTAGGAGAAGTGCTCGCTCCAGCCGTCGAAGCGGCCACCGTCGCGCCATACGGCCTCGATGATGGAGCCCACGCGACGATCACCACGCGAGAGGAGTCCTTCGATGATGCCGGGCTTGCCATCGTGATAGCGGAAGCCGATCGAGCGTCCGTACTTCTTGTCGGCACGTACGGACTCGCGGAGCTTGCGGAGCCGTTCGTCGGTGGTCTCGTGATCGAGCTGGCTCACCCACTGGAACGGCGTATGCGGCTTGGGCACGAATCCGCCGATCGAGACGGTGCACCGGATGTCGTTGCGGCCGGACACTTCGCGGCCGGTCTGGATGACCTTGCGCGCGAGCTCGCCGATCTGCAGGACGTCCTCGTCGGTCTCGGTCGGGAGCCCGCACATGAAGTAGAGCTTCACCTGGCGCCAGCCGTGACTGTAGGCCGCGGCGACGGTCTTGATGAGGTCTTCCTCGCTGACCATCTTGTTGATGACTTTGCGGAGCCGCTCACTCCCACCCTCGGGCGCAAACGTGAGACCCGAACGGCGACCGTTGCGGCTGAACTCGTTAGCGAGCGTGATGTTGAAGGCGTCGACGCGCGTGGACGGCAGCGAGAGCGACGTGTTGGTGCCCTCGTAGCGGTCGCCCAGGCCCTTCGCAATCTCGGCGATCTCGGAGTGGTCGGCGCTGGAGAGGCTCAACAGGCCGACCTCCTCAAAACCGGTCTTCTTGAGCCCGTTGGCGACCATCTCGCCGATGCCGGTGATCGAGCGCTCACGGACAGGGCGGGTGATCATGCCGGCCTGGCAGAAGCGGCACCCGCGCGTGCAACCGCGGAAGATCTCGACGCTGAAGCGTTCGTGAACCGTCTCGGCCAAGGGCACGAGCGGGTTCTTCGGGTACGGCCAGGAATCGAGATCCATCAACGTATGTTTGGCAACCCGCCACGGCACACCGGGGCGGTTGGGCGCGACCTTCTCGATGCGGCCGTCGGCCAGGTAGGTGACGTCGTAGAACTTCGGCACGTAGACGCCGCCCGACAACGCGAGGCGCATCAGCAGACCGTCACGACCATCGGGCTGGCCTTCGGCTTTCCACTCGCGGATCACCGCGCTGATCGCCAGGATGATCTCTTCGCCGTCACCGAGCACCGCCGCATCGATGAAGTCGGCGACCGGCTCGGGGTTGAACGCCGAGTGGCCGCCGGCCAGGACGATCGGGTGCTCGTCACCACGCTCGGCCGCGTGCAGCGGGATGCCCGCCAGGTCGAGGGCCGTGAGCATGTTGGTGTAGCCAAGCTCGGTGGAGAACGAGATGCCGAGCACGTCGAAGGCGCTGATGGGGCGGTGCGAGTCGACGGTGAATTGCGGGATCGCGTTGTCGCGCATGACCTTCTCCATGTCGGAGAAGACGGCGTAGGTGCGCTCGGCGAGGATCCAGGCGCGCTCGTTGAGGATCTCGTAGAGGATCTGGACGCCCTGGTTGGGCACGCCGACCTCATACGCGTCGGGATACATCAGGGCCCAGCGGACCTCGGCGAAGTCCCATTCCTTGACGGTCGAGTTGAGCTCGCCGCCGACATACTGGATCGGCTTGCTGACGCTGAGGAGCAGGGGCTCCAGCTGAGGGAAGATCGACTCTACGGTCATACGCCCCAGCCTAACGCGCCACTCGCGCATTGCTCACGCGCTCGGGTTCACCCCACTAGGCTCGTCACGTGAGACGACGTGCCCGCAAACCCCCACCGTTCAGCGTTCGCTACACACCGATAGCCACTGACGGGTGGCTCGACCAGGTGCTGACGATCCAGAACGCCACCGAGGTGTCGGTGGTGCCCACGCTCACGTTCATCCCCTTCGACGTCTACGGCCGTGAGTTGCCGCACGTGACCACTCGCGGCGTCAACGGCTCGCACCTCGGCGGGCCGGTGCTGCCAGCCGGGGGCTCATTGGTCGACGTCTTGCGGTTCGACGGTCAGGGATCGGAGCTCGTCCGAGGCGTACGGGTCGAGCTTGCCCAGGCGCAGGAGGTCGACCACGCGGCGCTCGAGCATGAGGTCACGACGGTCATGATCGACCTCGACCAAAAGGCGACCGCGGACCCCGACAGCTTTTGGGGCATCGGCGTCGTGAACCCGAACTCGTTCGGAGTGACGGTGCGCATCTCGCTCGTCGAGCTCGAGGACCGCGCGCCGAACCTGCCGCGTCAGGTCCGCGAGGCCGTCACCCTGCAGGAAGACGTCGACATGGCGTCGGCATCGAACCACGTCGTCTGGCTGCCAGAAGACGTCCGCGGACAGTTTCACCGCGTCGTCCACCACCTGCGAATGCCTACCTACGTGTAGCCCAAGACCTCCCGTGAGAGTGACGTTTTGGTCGTCACCCCACGGCGAGTCGCGACCAAAACGTCACTCCCAGCGGAGGTGGGGTACGTATGAGGGTCAGGCGAGTTTGGGGAACCAGAGAGCGATCTCGCGAGCGGCCGACTCGGGCGAGTCAGAGGCATGCACGAGGTTCTCGCGATTGGAGAGCGAGAGATCGCCACGGATCGTGCCGGGGGCCGCGACACGGCCGTCGGTGGCGCCATTCATGAGCCTGACGACCGCGATCGCCTCATCGCCTTCGAGCACGAGCGACACCAGAGGGCCGGAAACCGCGAACTCGCGCAGCGGCGGGTACCACGGCTGCTCGACGTGATCGGCGTAGTGCGCATCGGCCTGAGCGGCATCGATCGCGCGGTGCTCCATCGCCACAATCGTGAGGCCCTTGGCTTCGTAGCGGCTGAGGATTTCGCCCACCAGACCGCGCTTGACGGCATCGGGCTTGAGCAGGACGAGGGTACGAGTCGACATGTGCGCAGCCTATCGGAGCAGCCTCGCCTGCGAGGCGCAAACGGCTACGCTTCGGGCATGGTTCAGATCTTGCTCGTCGAGGACGATGACGCGATCCGCCGCGGCCTCACCCGCGCGTTGACCGACCTGGGCAACGTGGTCACTGCGGTAGGCACCGGATCGGCGGCACTCGCGAGTGTCCGCGAGCACAGTCCCGACGTGATCCTGCTCGACCTCGGTCTGCCCGACCTCGTCGGGTCCGATGTGCTGGCCGTCATCCGCACGATGA
>JAOPXA010000078.1 GCA_025965395.1 Nocardioidaceae bacterium
TCGTGTCAGAGCTCGGCATCCACGGTGACGAGGTCTTCCAGCTGGCCGGCCCACTCGACCTCCGCAGCCTCGGCGAGATCGCCGATCTTGATCGGCCCGAGCTGAAGTTCGAGCCGTATGTGCCCGGCACCCACCCCCACCTCGCCGAAGTCGAGACGGCCAACCCGGCCGACATGTTTGCCGCACTCGCCAAGCGCGACGTGCTGGTCCACCACCCGTACGACTCGTTCGCCACGAGCGTGCAGCGCTTCATCGAGCAAGCGGCGGTCGACCCTCAAGTGCTCGCGATCAAGCACACGCTCTACCGCACCTCGGGCGACTCCCCGATCATCGATGCCTTGGTCGACGCAGCACGCTCGGGCAAGCAGGTCCTCGTCATCGTCGAGATCAAGGCACGCTTCGACGAACAGGCCAACATCCGCTGGGCACGCAAGCTGGAGCGAGCCGGGTGCCACGTCGTGTATGGCCTCGTCGGGCTCAAGACGCACTGCAAGCTCGCGCTCGTCATTCGCGAGGACACCGACGGCATCAAGCGCTACGCCCACATCGGCACCGGCAACTACAACCCCAAGACGGCGCGCCTGTATGAGGACTTCGGCTTGTTGACGTCCGACGCCGCCATCACCAACGACATCAGCGATCTCTTCAACAACTTGTCGGGCTACTCGATCGGGCCTAAGTACGAACGCCTGATCGTCGCCCCCAACGGGCTGCGCACCGGGCTGATCGAGCGGATCAACAACGAGGTGCACCACCATCAGTCGGGACGCCCGTCAGGCATCCGCATCAAGCTCAACTCGATCGTCGATGAGGAGATCATCGACGCGCTCTACCGCGCCTCGCAAGCGGGTGTCGCCGTCGACATCGTTGCCCGCGGCATCTGCGCGCTGCGTCCTGGCGTGCCTGGTCTCAGTGACAACATCCGGGTGCGCAGCATGCTGGGTCGCTTCCTCGAGCACAGCCGCGTCTACTGGTTCGCCAACGGTGGCAGGCCCGAGTCGTGGATCGGATCGGCCGACCTCATGCACCGCAACCTCGACCGCCGCGTCGAAGTGCTGGTCCGGATCCCGGGCGAAAAGCATACGGCCGAGCTCGGCAACCTGCTCGACCTCATGATGGCCGATACGACGTCGGCGTGGCACCTACGAGGCGACGGATCGTGGCCCCGATTCCACCGCGGCCCCGATGGCGAATGGCTCGACGACGTGCAGACGGTGCTGATCGCCGCTGCGCGCAAGCGTCGGGCGGCCGCACGCGCGGCGGCTGTCGCCAGTCGCTAGCAGCCGATCCTCATGCTCCGCTGAAGGCGCGTTCGATGGCGGCAACGTCGATCTTGTGCATCGTCATCATCGCCTCATACGCGCGCTTGGCCGCTGCCTTGTCGTTGCTCGTGGTCGCTTCCAAGAGGATGCGGGGCGTGATCTGCCATGACAGTCCCCAGCGATCCTTGCACCAGCCGCACGCACTTTCGGCGCCGCCGTTGGAAACGATCGCGTCCCAGTAGCGATCGGTCTCCGCCTGATCCTCGGTCACGATCATGAACGAGACCGACTCGTCGAACGTGAACATCGGGCCACCGTTGAGGCCGACGAACGTGCGGCCCACGACGGTGAACTCGACGGTCAGCACCTCGCCTTCCTTGCCGCCGCCAGGATTGTCGCCGGGCGCTCGGTTGATGGAGTCGACGCTCGAATTGGGAAAGGTCGCGGCGTAGAAGTTGGCCGCTTCCTCAGCCGTTCCGTCGTACCAGAGGCAGGCCACCAGTTCGGTCATGATCATCACTCTCCTCAGAACTTCATCATGCCAACGACCTCCCCATCGCGCCATACCTCCCACGAGTTGATCCGTTCGCCACGCGCGCGCCGAGGTTGCGAGTAGGTTTGTCGCACGCAGGTCACACCTCCAACATCTTCCGTTCACCTACCCCTGGGAGACTTCGCACCATGGCACCAACTACGTCTGTCCGGGTGGTCGAGGCAGCAGGTGCCGTCGTCTGGCGCAAGCTGGCGAATGCGGTGGAGGGCGACTTCATCGAGCTGCTGCTGATCCATCGCCCGAAGTACGACGACTGGACGTTCCCCAAGGGCAAGCGTGACCGCGGCGAGTCCCTGCAGATGACCTCAGTGCGCGAAGTCGCTGAAGAAACTGGCCTGCGCGTACGCCTGGGCGTACCCCTCGAATCGGTCGAGTATCAGGTCGACGCCGGCGTCAAGACGGTCAACTACTGGTCGGCCCGGCCGGTGGGGTCAAGCGCCGTCGAGGACTATGTGCCGAACGACGAGGTCGACGTCGTCCGTTGGGTCCGACTGCCTGACGTGGACACGCTCCTCACGTACGAGCACGACGCCGTGGTGCTTCAAAGCTTCTTGTCCGCACGGACGAAGAAGGCCCACAAGACCCGCACGCTCATCATCCTGCGGCACGCCGAGGCACGCTCGCGTCTGCGCTGGAAGTCCGATGACATCAAACGCCCCCTCACCGCGATCGGCACCCGGCAGGCGACCCGGCTCGTAGGTCCGCTCGCGGCATACGGCATCCGCGATCTGGTCAGCAGCGACGCCGTGCGGTGCGCGCAGACGGTCGAGCCGTACGCACGCAGCATCTCGACCTTCCTCTCGATGGACAGCCGGCTTCTCGAGGACGCCAAAGTGCGCCACATCCGCCAGTCGGTCCAGGCGTTGCTCGAGCACAAAAAGCCCGTAGTGGCGTGCACGCACCGCCCCGACATGACGCACATCTTCGCTGCACTGCGACTCCCCGACTGGGACCTCAAGCCCTCCGACGCCGTGGTCGTCCACCACCGCAAGGGCGAAATCATGGCCACCGAGCTCCTCTCGGTCTAGCCGCCCCCATCCCCCACCCATCAACACGTGGTGCGTGGCGGACAAGCAAGGGGACGCGCCGAGACGTTCCTCAGCGTTCATCTTGCGTTCACTCTCGTCCTCCAATCGATACATCTAGGCGGAATAACGTCCCCGATGTAAGCGAAGAAAACACGTCCTGAACAACACCCTTTGAAAGGGAACGCACTGTGAACAGTAAGTTCTTGCGGACCGCCACCATGGCAACCTCCGCCCTCGCCCTCGCCTTCTCGATCAGCGCTTGCGGTGCCGGCAACGAAAGCGATTCCGGTGCTCCGGCAGACGGCGGCGACGCCAGCCTCTCCGGTACGCTCAACGGCGCCGGATCCAGCGCCCAGGAAGCTGCAGTCGCAGCCTGGACCCAAGGCTTCCAGACCGCCAACCCCGACGTCACCGTCAACTACGACCCCGCAGGTTCGGGTGCAGGTCGCGAGCAGTTCATCGCCGGCGGCATCAACTTCGCCGGTTCTGACGCCGCCCTCGACGAGGAAGAGATGACCTCAGCTGCTGCCAAGTGCGCCAGCGACGTCATCGAGGTCCCGACCTACATCAGCCCGATCGCGGTCATCTTCAACCTCGAAGGTGTCGCTGACCTCAACCTGTCCTCGGCCACGCTCGGTGACATCTTCTCCGGCGTCATCACCAAGTGGAACGACCCGAAGATTGTCGCCGAGAACCCCGACGCCAAGCTTCCGAGCAGCGACATCACTCCGGTCCACCGCTCGGACGACTCGGGCACGACCGAGAACTTCACCGACTACCTCGACCAGACGTCGGGTGGCACGTGGTCCAAGGGCGCCATCCAGACCTGGCCCTTCAAGTCCGGTGAAGGCGCTGAAGGCACCTCCGGTGTCGTCGCCGCGGTCAAGGGCGGCAAGGGCACCATCGGCTACGCCGACGCCAGCCAGGCCGGCGACCTCGGTGTCGCCAAGATCAAGGTCGGCGACGAGTTCGTCGCCTACAGCCCCGAAGGTGCGACCAAGGCCCTGGACGTCTCCAAAGAGGTCGACGGCGCGAGCGCTTCGACCATCGTCTTCCAGATCGATCGCAAGACGACCGAGGCCGGCACATACCCGCTCGTCCTCGTGTCGTACCAGATGGCATGCACGACGTACGCCGATGCTGGTGTCGCCGGGCTCGTCAAGGGCTGGCTCACCTACGTGACGAGCCAGGACGGCCAGAAGGCTTCCGCAGCGGGCGCCGGTTCGGCTCCTCTCTCGGCAGCACTGTCCGACAAGATCGCTCCGATCGTCGAGAAGATCGCAGCACAGTAGTACGGCAGCTACCCCGGCCGATCCGGCCGGGGTAGCTCCTCTCATCCAAGGAGAACCGGTTCGTGGCACTCGCCGAAACCCCCCAGAAGCCCATCACGCAACGTGGTGACAAGATCTTTTCCGGCTTGTCGCTCGGTGCCGGGCTCTTGATCCTCGCGATTTTGGCGGGCGTCGCTATCTTCCTCACGGTCGAAGCGATCCCCGGGATCACCTCATCTCCCGAAGACGCCCCGAACCTCGACGGCGGCAGCTTCCTGCACTACGTATGGCCGCTCGTCTACGGCACGCTTTTTGCCGCGATCATCGCGCTGTTGATCGCCACTCCGCTCGCCATCGGCGTCGCACTCTTCATCTCGCACTACGCCCCGCGCCGGGTCGCGCAAGCAGTCGGCTACCTGATCGACCTGCTCGCAGCCGTGCCCAGCGTCGTCTACGGCCTCTGGGGCATCGCCTACCTGGCCGGCAAGCTCAGCCCCGTGTATGCGTGGCTGAGCGAGCACTTCGGCTGGATCCCGTTCTTCAAGGTGGATCCCGCGGGCGGCGACTTCGCGCTCTCGTCCACCGGCCGCACGATCCTGACCGCGAGCATCGTGCTGGCCATCATGGTCCTGCCGATCATCACCGCGATCTGCCGCGAGATCTTCCTCCAGACGCCGCGCCTGCACCAAGAGGCCGCGCTTGCGCTCGGCGCCACCAAGTGGGAAATGATCCGCATGACGGTCTTCCCGTATGCGCGTTCGGGCATCATCGGTGCCGTCATGCTCGGCCTCGGTCGGGCACTCGGCGAGACGATGGCCGTCGCGATGGTGCTGTCGGCCAGCGGCGTCGTCAGCATCAAGCTCCTCAGCTCGACTAACCCCTCGACGATCCCGGCCAACATCGCGCTCGGCTTCAAGGAGCCGGTCGGCAACAACATCAACGTCCTGATCGCGAGCGGCTTAATCCTCTTCATCATCACCTTCTTGGTGAACTTCGCCGCTCGGGCCGTCGTCAACCGGCGCAAAGAATTCTCAGGAGCCAACTGATGAGCATCGACTCACCCGTACGCCCGGCGGCTCCGCAGCCGTCGATGGCCGACTCGATCCTGGCGCCGCACCTTCCTCGCTGGGCTCCTCGGGCAGCCGTCGGCGCATCAGCGGTGGTCGGGCTGTTCTTCTACTACGTCGTGGGCTTCAACATGGTCG
>JAOPXA010000079.1 GCA_025965395.1 Nocardioidaceae bacterium
TGGGCGGTGTTGAGTCGCTCGTGGACTTCGCGTTGAAGTTCGCCACTGCGCTGGGCCACCAGCGACAGGGGCACGGTAGTCACGCGGCCATCGGTGAGGACGAGTACGAGACACAGCCCCGCCGCCAACGACTCCACCTTGACCTTCTCGACGCGGATCCACTCATCAGATACGACACCGCCCTCCGGCACACGTCCGATCCGGTAGCCGTGCGCCGACAGTCTGATCACTCGAGGAGGGCGCACGAGCACCAGCACACCCCACAGGATCGCGCCCACGGCGAGCACGAACAGCACGATGCCCACGGGCTTCAAGAACCCGCCGACGCCCACGCCGACAAACCCGAGCAGCACCATGACGGCAGCAGCGATCATGCGATGCCCGAAAAGCTGCAGCGCGAAGCGACGATCCAAACGATAGGTCTTCAAGCAGAGAGGGCGGGATTCGAACCCGCGGTTGGCATTTCTGTCAACGACCGCTTTCAAGGCGGTTCCGATCGGCCACTCCGGCACCTCTCCTTGGCCCACGAGGGACCAGGGAAGATTCTCTCACTAGTTCAGCGCGGCGATGCGAGGCGGTTCGGTTCGTTGGACCTGTTCGAAGGCCCGCAATCGACGTGACTTGTTGTCACGTACGAGGAAGTGCCGCGCTGTCAGGCCCAGCGCCAACCCCAGGATCGCCGAGTAGAGCGTCGAAAGGGCAATGTACGTCGGCCGAGCCTCAGGGTTGACCAACGAGGTCGTCATGACGCCGGTGCCCACGACAGCGAACACCAACACCCACCAGCCCTCGCGACGTCGCGACCGCAAGCTGACCCCAAGGATCAACGCGGGGAAGCCGATGAAGACCTCTACCGGGCGCGGGACTCCGGTGATGTTGAGCCGCATCCAGACGATCAGGTCGTCCAACGTCGACATCAGCGAGTCAGATCCGTATGCGCGAACGAAGCTGCTGTAGGCCAAGATCAGGGCCAGCAAGACCGCTCCGCCGATGAGCACCGCAAGGCCTTCGCGACCCAGACCATGGAGCCCGGCGCCCAGGCTCCAGACAATGCCGATGATGAGACCGAGGGCAAGGAACAAGACGACAAGGTTGAAGCGCGCGGGCTCCGCCGGGGCATTCCAGGCGGCGACCGCGACGGTGCCACTGAGCGCGACGACGAGCGCGAGCGCATACTCCCGGATAGCGGCGGGGATCGTCGGGGCCGGGCGCGTCACCATCAGCGCAAATACAGAACCCAGGACGGCGGTGACCACCGCCGCCGAGGCGATCACGCCTTGGTGGTCAAGCACGGTGGCGCCGAGGGCATGCGCCGCGGCAAGGACCGGCCAGATGCGCATGCGCCCACCACATCGATGCGTCAGACCGACCGCGAAGGCGACCATGACGATGCCAGCCGCCGGACGCTCGATCCATGACGGGGCATTGACGTCGACGACCGCTGTGGCCGCAGCGAGCGTGCTCAGCACCCATACGGCGAACCAAGCCGTGACGGCCCAGCGCTGCGCGGTGGGCGAACCAAGCCGAGGCCCACGGGTGGGGGTGTCATAAGCCGGCGTGACGGATGCATCCAGGCGACGACGGCCGCCCGGTTGTGTCGACGTCATGCAGGCCCTTCCCGTTTTTCGTGCACCATGCGCCGATTGCGAAGCGAGGGATTCTCTTCTCGCACCGTTGCGATATCGGCCGCGTCGAGAACCGCGCTCACGATCTCGGTCCCGTCCCCGGCCTCGCCAAGGATAGAGCCCCGCGCATCCACAGCAAGGGAATGACCGATGTATGCCTTGCCACATTGGTCGACGGCCACCATAGCCAGCGTGTTCTCGATCGCGCGGGCCTTGACCAAGGTCTGCCACTGCTCGATCTTGAGCGGGCCCTTCACCCAGGCCGAAGGCATGACGATGGCCTCGGCACCGGCGGAGACGAGCTTGCGCGCAAGCTCGGGGAAGCGAAGGTCGTAACACGTCATGAGCCCGACGTTCAGACCGGCGACAGAGATCACGACCGGCTTGATCTCTCCGGGGCTCAACCGATCAGACTCGCGATAGCCGAACGAGTCGTACAGGTGGATCTTCCGATAGGTCGCGATGAGCTCACCAACCGATGAGAGCGCGACCAAGGTGTTGAACGGGAGGGAGTCGGTGGCCTCGAACATACCCGCCACGATCGTGGCACCGAGCCGACGCGCATGAGCGGCAAGAAGCGTGACGAACGGGCCATCGAGCGGCTCGGCCTGCTCGCGCAGATCCATAGTCGGAGGCCCGAAGTCGCACATCGACCCCTCGGGCAGCACCACCAAGTCGTACAAGACGGGTGCGAGGTCGCCGAGCAGGGCATCGACCTTCGCGCGATTCCCATCGCGGTCGGTCGAGGACGCAAACTGGACCATGGCGACACGCATAGACCCATCTTGGCAGGTGGCCCCTCAGAGGAGAGACCAGCGGGAACGTACGGTTGACGGGTGCGAGCGATAGTCGTCAATAGTCCAGGAGGGCCCGAGGCCCTCACCGTCGTCGATCGACCGAAGCCCGAGCCGGCCCCTGGAGAGGTGCGCATCCGCACCTCAGCGGCCGGTGTCAACCGGGCCGACATCATGCAGCGCGAGGGTCACTACAACCCGCCGCCGGGCGGATCTGACGTCCTCGGCCTCGAGTGCTCCGGCGTGATCGATGCGCTGGGCGACGGGGTCACGGAATTCAGCATCGGCGCGCACGTCTGCGCATTGCTCACCAGCGGGGGCTACGCGGAGCAGGTGACCGTGCCCGTGGGACAGGTCGCGCCGATCCCGTCCAGCGTGAGTCTCAAAGATGCTGCCGGCCTCGTCGAGGTCGCCGCCACCGTATGGTCCAACGTCTTCATGACCGCCCACCTGACCGAAGGCGAGACACTGCTCGTGCACGGAGGCTCGAGCGGCATCGGCACCATGGCCATCCAGATCGCGAAGGCCCGGGGCGCGCGCGTCGTCGTCACCGCTGGCAGCGAGGCCAAGCTTGAGGCATGCCGCAAGCTCGGCGCTGACCTGGCGATCAACTACCGCGAGACCGACTTCGTCGAAGAGCTCAAGACTGCCAGAATCCAGCCTGACGTCATCCTCGACAACATGGGCGCCAAATATCTGCCGCGCAACGTCGCGGCGCTCGCGACCAACGGGCGGCTCGTCGTGATCGGCCTTCAGGGCGGCGTCAAGGGTGAGCTCAACCTCGGCCTGCTGCTGAGCAAGCGTGCCTCCGTCACCGCCACCTCCCTTCGGGCGCGACCAGCCCACGAGAAGGCCGCTATCGTCGCGAGCATGATCGACGCCGTATGGCCTCTCATCGAGTCGGGGC
>JAOPXA010000145.1 GCA_025965395.1 Nocardioidaceae bacterium
GGCGCGATTCCCTCGGCCGGTCCGTCGACGGGAGGCGGTATGGGAGGCGGACGCGCCGGCGGCGGCATGACGTCACTCCTCGGTGGCAACGGCACGGCCGGCGTCTCGGCAGAGCTCGTCACCCTGCTCCAGGCCGGTGACTACGAATGGGCCGCCGCCACGATGCGCGCCAACTCGGCCGCGCCGCTGCAACTCGCCTCCGGCGAACCCGTCATGGCGGTCGGCGGCTTCAACGGCACCGACGGCACGTTCACCCTCGCGCAGTTCCAGGAGTACGTGGCTGCGGGCCGGATCCACTACTTCGTGGCCGAAGGCTCCGGCGGCGGTCGGGGTATGGACACCAGCACGACCGACGACATCACCACCTGGGTGACCGAGAACTTCACGGCGACAACTGTCGGGAGCACGACGCTCTACGACCTCACAGAAGGAAACTGAGATGACAACCCTGTATGACCACGCACAAGCGGCGAACCAAGAACCCGCCTCGGGAGAGACGGTGACCGACCAGATGCCTGCGCTGCCCACACCGGCGGAGACACCCGTGACCGACGCGCCCGTGACCGACGCGACAGTGCCCAACGAGACAGGACCGTGGACGAAGAAGAACCGCATCGTCCTGATCGCGTCCGCGATCGTCCTCGCGGGTGCCTCGTTCCTCGGCGGTATGGCGGTGGGCAACGCTGGCAGCGGCTCGTCGACCTCGCAGATCGGCCCCGGCGGCCCGACGGGCGGCGGCTTCCCCGGTGGCCAGCAAGGTGGATTCGGGGCTGGTGGACCCCAGGGCAACCAGGGCAACCAGGGCACCCAGGGCCAGGGCGGCACCACCGGCCAGGCGCCCACCCAGCCCGGCCAGTCGACCACGCAAGGTGGCGGCACCGCCAGCACCACCTGAGCCGCGCGAATTTCGTGACTCTTGAGACAGGGGACGATTACCGGGGCACCATGGAGGCTCACCTTGATCGGGGAGAAGAAACTTCATGGTGCGCACACCGCTTATTGCCACAATTGCCTTCGGGATTGCCCTCGCGGCGGCTCTACCAGCCCACGCCACGGGGTCCACTGCCGATGGCGCGACCCCGTCCGCGGAGGTCGCGAAGTCAACCTCGCAGGTGAAGATCGCGTCGACGACACCGGTCAAGATGCTCAAGGACCCGACCGGTCTCGTGGCGCCTGTTGCCCTGCCTGCTGAGCTCGACGCACCTTCCCCGTACCTGCCTCAAAATGCTTGTGTCCCCTCGGACCAAGTCGGCATCAAGAAGCTCCGGGACCTCGTCCTGGCCACCTACCAGGTCGGCGGCCGAGGCAACTCGAGCCGCAGTTGCGCCGTTGCGGGCACCTCCGAGCACAAGGAGGGCCGCGCGTGGGACTGGATGGTCAACGTGAAAAATCCGGCCGAGAAGGCGGCCGCCGCCGACTTCCTCTCCTGGGTCACGGCCAACGACGGCGAGAACGCCCGTCGCCTCGGGATCATGTACGTCATCTACAACCAGAGGATCTGGGCCGTCTATCGCCCCGGCGACGGCTGGCGCCCCAGCGTCGGCCATACCGACCACATCCACGTGTCCCTGAGCTGGAATGGTGCCCGCGCCCACACATCGTTCTGGACGGGCAAGACCTTCGCGACCGACTACGGACCGTGCGCCGTCTTCGCCAAGCAGCCCGCGGTGCCCCGCAAGACTGCGCGCCTCACGCGTTGTGACGCACCGACCCCGCTGGTGAAGAAGACGAGCTACGCCAATCGGATGTATGGCTCGAACGCTTCGACCGTCAAGACCGCCCAAGGCGTCCTCAAGATCACCAAGTCCGGTCGCTTCGATGTGGCCACCTACAAGGCGGTCAAGGCCTACCAAAAGGCCCACGACCTGCCCATCACCGGTGGACTCGACCAGCCAACCTGGGCCTCGCTCAGGCCCACGAAGGTGAAGTCCGACGTCTCGAAGGGCTATGACGTAGCCACCCTTGCGGCATACAGCCTCAAGAAGTACGGCAGCACGACGCTCAAGTCCAAGAGCGCGGGCAAGGCCGTGCTCTATTTGCAAAACCTCCTGGGGCTCGCGCTCGCCGACAGCAACGGGTACTTCGGTCCCAAGACGGTTGCGGCGACGAAGGCACTCCAGAAGAGTGCCGGCCTCAAGCAGACCGGCGTGGTCGGCAAGGCCGAGTGGGCCGCGCTGGCCGCCAAAACCGCCTAGCCGAAGGCCGTTCGTACGTCCCCGCTCGATTCCCTTCCCCACGATTTGGATAGTTGCGCGCGTATCAAGTCGACTCGATACGCGTACAAGTATCCAAATCGTGGGGACGGGCGAAACCGCGGCGGGCGTACGCCGACGCACGGCTGGCCGGAGGTGCGGGTAACTGCCATGATGTCCCGATGAGCGATATCGACCGCGAGTCCGACTCCGCGACACCGAACAAGGCGCGCGGCACCGATCGGTGGGTCTTTCGCGGGGTCATCGCTCTGGTGGTCCTCGTCTTCGCGTTCCTCGCCTACAAGATCGGGGCATCGTTCCTGCCGCGGTGGTGGGCTCAGCGCATCGGCGACCAGGTCGACGGCAGCTTCTCCAAGGGCATCACCTGGGGACTGTTCTACGGGTTCGTGTTCTCGTTCATCCCGATCGTGGTCGCCTTCCAGGTGCGGCGCCGGATGTTCAAGATCCCTGGCAAGATCATCGTGTTCGTCATCGCGGTGCTCCTGGCGACGCCCAACTGGCTCAGCCTGTTCGTGGCTTTGAGCAATCGCCCCGCGGCGGTCGCGGCATGGCAGACGTTCAACGTCCAGGCACCGAGCTTCCTGTGGTCGAGCCTCGTCGGCGCGGTGATCGGCGGCGTGCTGGGTGTGGCGACCTCGACGACCAGCATCTGGCTCAAGCACCGGCGCAACCAGGTCAAGAGCCTGAAGCAGCAGGTGCGCGACGAACGCGACAAGCACAACAAGCCCGACGACGCCGAGCAAACCTAGTCGATGGACTCGCCGATGCGAGCCAATGCTTCTCGGTCAAGGCCAGCGGCGGTCTCTGCGTCGGGTGCGCTGCCGCCGCGTGAGTGGGGGACCCACCAGGTGTCTTCGTCGTCGGTCGGTATGCCCGGATAGTCGTCCAGCACGTCGGTCAACAGGTCGGCCATGGTGGCCATGAGCCGTTGCGTGAGGTCGTCGATCGAGTCGCCTTCTCGGGCCCACAAGGGCGCGCCTACCGAGATGATCACGGTCGTGCCGCGCTTCAGGCTGCGTCGCCCGTCGACCGTCCACACCCGGTGCCCTCCCCACGTGATGACGGGAACGATCGGCGCCTTGCGGCTGATAGCGAGGCCGGCGGCACCTGGACGAAACGGCTTGAGCTCGAACGAGCGGCTGATCGTCGCCTCGGGAAACACCCCGACGATGTGGCCGTCGTCCAAGCTGCGCCGCGCTTGGCGATAGGCCGTCGCGCCGGACGTCCGGGTGACGGGGATATGGCGCATCGCGCGCATGAGGCGGCCGACGATCCATACGTCGAAGATCGAACGCTTCGTCATGAAGCGAACGAACCTTTTCCGCTCGCGGGCCGCATAGCCGACGAGCGCAAAGTCGAGAAATCCGATGTGGTTGGCGGCCAAGATGGCTGATCCGCTCGCCGGTATGTTGTCGGCGCCGCGCACGTCAAACCTGATGCCGAGGGCCCAGAAGAGGCGCGCAAACAGCCAGTTGGCGATGCGGTAGGTGCGGTCTCTCGGCGAAGCAGTCATTGGTGCGAGTGTAGTGCGGCGGTCTGGTCGGGCGCGTGTCGTCGGATGTGTCCGGACGTGCCTGTAGGTTCGTTCGCACAGGAGGTACGTATGCGATCCAATCGTCAGTCCAGTCGCTGTGATGACTGCGGCACCGAGGTCCCCGTCGGCGCAGGAGTGCTGCTCGGGCCCGCCGGTGGTTGGTTCACCTACTGCGCGCTTCACACGCCGACCGCCCCTGTGCCGACGCATCCCGGAGCCTGGGAGGTGCCCGGTCTGGCCTCGCTCGATCTCGAGACCACTGGCGTCGATCCGCAGCAGGATCGCATCGTCAGCATCGGCCTGCTCGACGAGACCGGCCGCGAATACACGATGATCGTCAACCCTGGCGTGCCGATCCCAGCGGGGGCCGCCGCGGTCCACGGCATGTCTGACGCCGACGTCGCTGACAAGCCAGCAGCGATCGACGGAGTGCGGTGGGTCGTCTCGTGGCTGGAGGTCGCGATCGCGCGACAGGTGCCCGTCGTGGTCTACAACGCGCCCTATGACCTGACCATGGTGAGCGCCGAGGCCGCGCGCCATGGCATACCCCAGCCTGACTGGGACAAGCTATGGGTCGTCGACCCGATGGTGCTCGACTGGGGTCTCGAGCACGGCCGGTTCGGCCCCCGCAAGCTGACCGACATGTGCGCGTTCTACCGCGTGGTCCTCGACGATGCCCACGACGCCTTGGCTGATGCGCGGTCAGCGCGTCTGGTCGCCTTCGAGATGGCGTCGCGGCACGGTGAGTTCGCCCTCGCCAACTTCCACGACCTCATGGACCACCAGCGCAAGTGGTTCGCCGAGCGCACCGAGGACTGGAATGCGTGGATCACCAAGAAGGGCCGTCCCGCCGAAGACCCGCACGCTTGGCCGCTGATCCGCACCGCGGGGTAGTTGCTCCCAACTGCGGCTGTTGCGCTCGACGCCTAGGCTGGATGTATGTCGTTCGAAGACCTCGTGACTCTGCTTGCCGGACGCCGCGTCGCCGTGCTAACCGGCGCGGGCATATCGACGGATTCGGGCATTCCTGACTACCGCAGCCCTGACTCGCCGCCGCGCAACCCCATCACGTACCAAGAGTTCAAGGGCGACCCAGATTTTCGCCAGCGCTACTGGGCGCGCAACCACGTGGGATGGCGGTTCATGGACCGCGCCCAGCCCAACGCCGGTCACCGCGCGGTGGCAGCTCTCGAAGCGCGTGGCGTCGTCAACGGCGTCATCACGCAAAATGTCGACCGGTTGCATCAAGCCGCGGGCTCGCGCAACGTCATCGACTTGCACGGCCACTTCGAACAGGTCATCTGTCTGGATTGTGGTGAGACCGTGCCGCGCGCACAGTTGCACGAGCGCCTCGTCTCGCTCAATCCTGACGTCGCGCTTGGTCTCGAAGTCCCGGAGATCGCGCCCGACGCTGACGCCGTGGTGGAGGACTTCGCCACCTTCGTGGTGGCCAACTGCGAGGACTGCGACGGAATCATCAAGCCCGACATCGTCTACTTCGGAGAGAACGTCCCGAAGCCCCGCGTCGAGCGCGCCTACGCCATGGTCGACGACGCCCAGGCGTTGCTGGTCGTCGGCAGTTCGCTCACGGTGATGAGCGGGTTGCGGTTCGTACGTCACGCGGCCAAGACGGGCAAACCGGTAGCGATTCTCAATCGCGGGGCCACGCGTGGCGACCCGCTGGCCGACGTCAAGCTCGAGTTGAGCATCTCCGACGTGCTCCCGGCGCTGGTCGAGGCGTTCGTCGGGCGAGACGCATACGACTCGTACCCCGCAGCGGTGACGTAGACACCCGGATCTGCCTATGATGGCGACATGCCACTCATCGGAGAGTATGAACCCAGCACCATCGCCTGGGCCCGCGACCAAGCCGAGCTGATCGAGAGCTCCGGCGGCACCCAAGGCATCGAGCACGAAGGTCAGGGAATCATCCTGATGACCTCGGTCGGCGCGAAGTCGGGCAAGCTGCGCAAGAACTGCCTGATGCGGGTCGAACACAACGGCCAGTACGCCATCGTGGCGTCCAAAGGCGGTGCCGACGTCAACCCGTCGTGGTTCCACAACGTCGTCGACCATCCGCACGTCGAGCTCCAGGACGGCCCGGTCAAGAAGGACTACATCGCTCACGAAGCCTCGGGTGCTGAGCGCGCGATGTGGTGGGACCTTGCCGTCGCCGCGTTCCCCACGTACGCGGAGTACCAGACCATGACCGATCGGCTCATCCCGCTTTTCGTCCTCACTGAGCTCACGGACTAGCGTCGGTCGGGTGTGCTGACCTACGCCCAGTTGTTCGCTGCGCTTCCCGCGCTCGGAGTCGTAGCGCTGACTCCGGGACCCAACAACCTGTTGTCGTTCCGCAACGCGATGAAGTTCGGCATTCTCGCGTCGTTCACGGCCCTCATCGGTCGGATGACCGCGTATGCGTGCATGCTCGCGCTCGTCGTTGTGGGGTTGAGCCTGATCCTGCAGGAGTCTCGAGTCGTCTTCACCGTCATCAAGGTGCTGGGCGGCCTCTACCTGATCTGGTTGGGCATTCAGGCCCTGCGCGGGCGCGACACCTATGAGCCGCAAGATCAGGCTAGCGAAGTGGCCGCTCCCGACCAGTGGCGGTTGATCCGCCGGGAGTTCCTGGTCGCCATCAGCAACCCCAAGGCGTTGCTCGTCTTCTCGGCCGTGCTGCCCCAGTTCGTGCGCATCGGTGACGCTGAAGCAACCCAGCTGATCGAGCTGGGCCTGGTCTTCATGGTGGCTGAGATCGCCGCCGCGCTGTTCTGGATTCTGTGCGGCAACTGGCTGGGACTGCGCGCCGGAGCGGGTGACTGGATCGGTCGGATCGACCGGGCCACCGGGGCCCTCTTCATCGGTCTCGGCATCACGCTCTTGGCGCTCAACCCCCACGAGTCGACCTGACCTATGCCGGGGCTGAACTTCATGGAGGACTTCGACGGTGTTGCGCTCGATGAGGCCGTGTGGGTGCCGTACTACCTTCCGCAGTGGAGCTCTCGCGCGGCGAGTGCGGCGGCATACCAGGTGGATGGCTCTGCGCTGCGGGTTGAGATCCCGGTCGATCACCCACTGTGGTGCGCCGATGAACACTCGGGCCCCCTGCGAGTTTCAGGCATCCAGTCGGGCGTCTTCTCCGGACCCGTCGGCACCACGATCGGTCAGCAGCCGTTCCAAGACGGACTGGTGGTCCGTGAGGAACAACCCGAGCACTGGGGGTGGACTCCTCATCTCGGGCGCATCGAGGTGGCCGCGCGCATGGAGCTCTCTGCACGGTCGATGGCCTCGGTCTGGATGGTGGGTTTGGAGGACCGACCAGAGCGTTCCGGCGAGATCTGTTTGTTCGAGGTGTTCGGCGACACAATTTCGTCCGACGAACGTCGGGCCTCGGTCGGGTCGGGCATCCATGCCTTCCGTGACCCCACGCTCCATGAGGAGTTCTCCGCGCAGCCGATGGCGGTCGACGTGCGAGACCTTCATGCGTACGCCGTGGACTGGCATCCCGGGCGTGTCGAATTCTCGATCGACGGGCGGGTGACCCGTACAACCTCTCAAGCGCCCGACTACCCCATGCAGGTCATGATCGCCGTCTTTGACTTCCCCGACCGTGCGGTGCAGGGCGATGCTGGCCACGTGCCCCACCTCACGGTCGACTGGATCCGCGGCTCTGCGGCCGGACGGTAGCCTGGGGGTGTCGCACCAACGTCAGGAGACGCACTCATGTCTACGCACTTCGATCTCGTGGTTCTGGGGGCCGGGCCCGGTGGCTACGTCGCCGCCATTCGCGCCGCCCAGCTAGGCAAGAAGGTCGCGATCGTCGAGGAGAAGTATTGG
>JAOPXA010000201.1 GCA_025965395.1 Nocardioidaceae bacterium
TCGTGGTCGTCGGTGATGAGCATGATGACCGCCGGGTCGGTGCGCGGAAAGTGCTCGGCACCGCACGCGGGGCATACACGGGTATGACCGGCCTGGGCGACGTCCGTGAGCGCACCGCACTGGGCGCAGTGGGTGTGCTTGAGATGCCATTGCGACAGCCCGACCGCGTGCACCGCAAGCGAACCTTGCCAAGCATCAAGTGCCAAGCCGATCTGTCGCAGGCTCAATGGCTTGGCCTCGTCGGGCACCTTGTCGACGAGCACCGCGAGGTAGGTGGTGCCGTCGATATCGCCGAGAAGGGCGAGATCACCGACGGGGGCATCCGCGCGGTCGAAGAACCGCAGTCCGTCGTCGTCAGTGCCCACGAGGTCACCCGCTACGACGATCACCCGGGCGTCCGGAGTGTCCCATTCCCCTTTGCGTCGTTCGGCGACGCGGTCGTGGAGGGCACGTTCGAAGGCAAAGGTCATGACGACAGGTTAAGGCGTGTGAGTTCAGGACCGTCAGAGGCCGAGGCGTTTGGTGAGCTCTTCACGCCCGGGAAGGTCGTCGAAACGTTTGACCTCGCCGAGGCGCACGTAATAGAACGCCGCTGTGACGAGCGCGGGATCGATGCCGCGAAGCTCGGCCCAGGCGAGCCGATAGATCGCGAGCTGAACCGCATCGGCTGAAGCCGTCTGGTTGGTCTTCCAGTCGACGACCTCGAAGCCTGTCGCCGTTTGATAGATCGCGTCGATCCTGCCGATCACCTGCTGACCACCGAGCGTCAACGAAAACGGCGTCTCGATCGCAAACGGCGCTGTGTCGCCGTAGGGCCCGGCCCGGAAGGCCTCGGTGATGGCGCGGAGATCAGCATCATCGGCGATGTCGTCGTCCCCCTTGCCGGGAAGGTCACCTGGGTCAAGCAGCGCTTGTTGCCCGAAGTGCGCTTCGACCCAAGCGTGGAAGCGCGTGCCAAAGCGCGCCCCCGCCGAGGGTCGGCGCGGCATAGGCCTAGCGAGGTCACGCGCCAGCTCGGAGGGGTCCCCAGCCAAGCGCAACGCGGTCGTCGCCGACAGCGACGCTGGCAGCGGCACGGTGACCACATCACGTCGGGCATCCTCGGCCTCCTGCACAAGAAGCGCTAGGTCCGCGGAACGAGCATCGAGTGCCACGAGGTCTGCACTCTCGTCGGCGCTTCCATCCGGCTCAATCACGTCGGACGTGCCTTTGACGTGGGCGCGCACGCTCCGCGCAAGGCTGCGCCGCCGACCAAGCTCGCGAAGGTCGGTCGGCCAACTGATGCGCATGATCTGGGAGGCGAATGGGTTGCCGGCTTCATCGTCGTCGGCTGGCAGGGCACACCAAGGCTCCGCTGCTCCGCCGGACTCGGCAAGCCAGTCGCGCGCCGTCTCAAGGTAGGGCGAAGGCCCTCTTGGCTTGAGCTGCGTCCGTCCCCAGACATGCCCGCTGAGGTGCAGCGCGCTCTCGGCACGGGTAAGCGCGACGTAGCCCAACCGCAGCTCTTCATTGTCGGACTCGAGCTTCGTGGCCGCCTTGAAGTCCTTCTCGCCCTGCGTGTCCCACGACTCCAGGTCGGCGATGCTGTCGCGGTCACCGCGAAGCTCGATCGGCAGGGCTGAAGCGTTGGTGATCCACCGTGGACGCGACTTGTCTGAAGGAAACACCTTGGCGGACAGGAATGGAACGAAGACAGCCTTCCACTCGAGACCCTTGGCCTTGTGGACCGTCAGCAACTTGACCGAATCGGCCTCAGACGGTGCGGACACCTCCATGCCTGCATTGAACTCCGACTCGAACGAGAGATAGCTCAGCAGGCCGGCGAGGGACGCAAACCTGTCGTTCTCAGCGTAGGTGGCAATCGCCTCCAGGAGGAGCGCGATGTTGTCCATGCCATTGCCGCCCCCCAACGAGCCTAGTTCGATGTCGAGGTCGAGGTCGTGCAGCACCCGGCGAACGAAGTCGACGAGTGGCTCGCTGATGTGCGTGCGAAGACCCGTCAAGCGCCCCGCAAGCTCTTTGAAGCGCACCAGCGCTTCGGGCGAGTAGGGGCCGTGACCGGGGTCCTCGAGCGCATCTGCCAGCGACAAGACATCGGCCGGATCGGTGCCCACAACCGCCTGCTGCAGGGCGCCCGCGAGATCGACGTCGTCGTCGAGGCTGAACGTCGATCCGGCGAGCGACGCTGCTCGGCGACCGAGGAGCGCAAGGTCGCGGGGACCGATGCGCCAGAGCGGCCCCGTCAGGATCCGCAGCAGCGACGGGTTGGCAGTGACGTCGTCGAGGACGTCGAGCATGGCCAACACGTCTTGAACCTCGGGCTGAGCAAGGAGGCCGTTGAGCCCGACCACTTCGACCGGCACTCCGCTGCGCCGCAACGTCGCCACGATCTCGGGAATCTCGGCCCCTTGGCGGGCGAGGATCGCGATGTCGCTCCACTGAGTCGTGTCGTCGGCCGCATGCACGTGCAGCACGCGGTCGCGCAGCGCGAGGATCTCGTCGGCAACGGTGAGATAGGACCCCACCGTGACG
>JAOPXA010000211.1 GCA_025965395.1 Nocardioidaceae bacterium
GCGTAGGTTCGCGCGATCGCGGGCCGCGGACGTTCTGGACGAAATAGTCCGAACCCCTACCTTGGTCGCACAAGGAGCCGATAGCCTGGACTCTCCTTACCGGAGCAGCGGGTAATCTCGCGACCAACTGCCTCCCGACATCGAACTACGAGATGGTCGGAGGCCACGTATGTCCGCAAATCCCCAGTCATCCATCGTCGACAAGAGCACTGCCGGAGTCGATGCGCGGCAGTATCACATCGCCATCGCGCCCGGTGAAGTCAGCAGCGTCGCACTGCTCCCGGGCGATCCCTTCCGCGTGCCGCTCATCGCCGAGTTCCTCACCGACGTGAAGGACATCGCGCACAACCGCGAGCATCGCACCATGACCGGCCTCTACAAGGGCAAACTGATCACCGCGACCTCGACGGGTATGGGTTGCCCGTCCACGGCCATCGCGGTCGAAGAACTCGCGCGCGTGGGCGTGACGTCGTTCATCCGCGTGGGCTCGTCAGCCGGCCTGCAACCGGGCATCGAGCCGGGCGACTTGCTCGTCTCCGAGGGCTCGCTGCGCAACGACGGGACGACCGCGGCATACGTCCATCCCGGATACCCGGCTGTGCCCGACCTCGCCCTGACCCTCGAACTGACGCGCCAGGCCGAGCGCCTCGCGACGGCCGCTGGCACCAAGAGCTGGTCGGGGTTCAGCGCGAGTGACGACGCGTTTTACGCCGAGACACCCGCCTGGATCTCCCAGCTGAGCGAGATGGGCATCCTCAACGTCGAGATGGAGGCGTCGGCCCTGTATGTCGTGGCGCGCCTGCGCGGTCTTCGCGCCGGCATGGTCTGCGCGTGTTCGAGCAACTTGGTCGACGGCGCGAGCCTGTATGACAAGAAGAACACCGCGCTCAAGGACGGCTGGATGCGCAGCATCGAAGCGGCACTGGAAACGGCCGTCGCACTCGATCTCTGACCGTCCGACATACTAAGCGGAGTTGTCCACGAACCTCTGGGAGTAGAACCCGTGCAAAATCCCCGCGCCTTTCTCCGTCCTCTTGCCGTCGGAGCGCCCACCCCGTTGACCGACATCCCGTTCCGTCCGAGCCGAATGATCCACTTCTTCGACCCGAGCAACGAGAAGATGGCGACCAAGGTCCCCGACATCGCCAAAAAGGTCGACATCATCCTCGGCAACCTCGAGGACGCCGTGAAGACGGAGAACAAAGAGGCCGCTCGGCTGGGCCTCGTCAAGATCGCCAAGGCCACGGACTTCGGCACGACGCAGCTCTGGACCCGCGTCAACAGCCTCGACTCCCCCTGGGCGCTCGACGACATCACGACGCTCGTGACCGAGATCGGCGACAAGCTCGACGTCATCATGCTGCCCAAGGTCGAGGGCGCCCAGGACATCCACTACATCGATCGCCTCCTCGCCCAGCTCGAGGCGCGCGCCGGGGTCAAGAAGCCGATCCTCGTCCACGCCATCCTCGAGACCGCGCTGGGCATGACCAACGTGGAAGAGATCGCCGCGGCCAGCCCCCGTATGCAGGGCATCTCGCTCGGGCCGGCCGATTTGGCCGCCAGCCGCCGTATGAAGACCACGCGCGTGGGCGGTGGCCACCCCGGCTACCTCGTGCGCAGCGATCCGCCTGGCGAAGACCTCTACGAGGGCCGCACCTCATACCAGCAAGATCTGTGGCACTACACGATCGCGCGCATGGTCGACGCGTGCGCCGCGGCCGACATCCTGCCCTTCTATGGGCCGTTCGGTGACATCAAGGACGTGGTGGCGTGTGAGGACCAGTTCCGCAATGCGTTCCTGCTCGGTTGCGTCGGCGCGTGGAGCCTGCACCCCGTGCAGATCGAGATCGCCCGCAAGGTCTTCTCCCCCGACCCCAAGGACGTCGAGCACGCCAAGATCGTCGTCGAGGCGATGGGCGACGGGTCCGGCGCCGTGATGATCAACGGCAAGATGGAGGACGACGCGTCGACGAAGCAGTGCCTCGTCATGCTTGACCTCGCCAGGGCGCTTGCCGAGCGCGATCCCGACCTCGCCGCCGCCTACAACCTCTGAGGAGCGCCATGACTGCCCCCCTTCTGCGGCCTCGCCGCTCCGTCCTCTACATGCCCGGCGCCAACGAGCGTGCGCTCGAGAAGGCCAAGACGATCGACGCCGATGCGCTGATCCTCGATCTCGAGGATGCCGTCGCGCCCGCCGCCAAGTCCGAAGCGCGCGAGCGGGTATGTGCCGCCGTCACGTCGGGTGAGTACGGTCACCGCGAGCTCGCGATCCGCATCAACGGCATCGGCACGGAATGGCACGACGCCGACATCGTGGCCGCTGCGGCAGCTGGGCCCGACGCGGTGCTCGTACCCAAGGTCAACTCAGCGGCCGAGGTGCTTCAGTTGGTCGCGGCACTCGAGGCGGCGGGAGCCCCCGAACATACGCAGCTCTGGGCCATGATCGAGACCCCCATCGCGCTCCTGCACGCTGAGGAGATCTGCGCCGCGCACGAACGCCTGACCGTCATCGTCATGGGCACCAACGACGTGGTCAACGAGACGTACGGCTTGCACGTGCCGGGGCGCAATCCCCTCGTGCTGACCGCGTTGTCGCTGTCGCTGCTGGCTGCGCGCGCCGCTGGCAAGATCATCATCGACGGCGTCTACAACGACGTGAAGAACCTCGAGGGATTCGACGCCGAGGCGCGTCAGGGTCGCGAGATGGGCTTCGACGGCAAGACGCTCATCCACCCCGGGCAGGTCGAGCCGGCCAATGTGGCGTTTGCGCCTTCCGAGGCTGATGTGAGGCATGCGCAGGCGATGATCGCGGCGTTCGACGAGGC
>JAOPXA010000083.1 GCA_025965395.1 Nocardioidaceae bacterium
ATCGCATCAAACAGATCTGCGGCATAGCGATCGATGTATGCCGGGCGACCAGGCTTTAGCCATACGTCGAACGCCTCGGTCCGATCCTTGACGACGCCAAGCTCCACCAAGGCGTCAGCCACATGCGGGCGGCCCGTCGCAGCGGCGTTGTCGGACCAGCGCAGCACATCGGCCTCGGTGATGGCGACGCCGTGCGACTGAAGCGCCTTGAGGATGAGCGGAAGCCGACCGTCACGCCCGCCCAGGATGCGGTCGAGCTCTTCAAGCAGCGGCGCATTGGTCGGGTCGAACTCGTAGCCCAACAGGTGGATACTGCGGTAATCCAGCAAGGTCGAGATCTCGATCCCGTGCACCAGGCGCAGCGAGGTGCCTGCTGCTGCCTCGGTCGCTTCATCCCACCCTGCGGTTGAGTCGTGATCGGTGATCGCGATGACGTCGAGACCTGCTGCGACGGCGTTCGCAACCAGCTCGCTGGGACTGTCGGTCCCGTCCGAACGGTTGGAGTGCGTATGCAGGTCGATCCTCATAGGTGCACCGTATCGTGACGGCGAACGCTCACGGTCACGAATTCCAATGCGTCACGACGGGCGTCTGCCGGTCGAAGCCGAGGATCGACACGGTTGCCGTGTCGAGCAGGAAATGGCGACCGTTGGCGATGTCGAGCCCAAGCCACCTCGCCGCCAAGGCGCGCAGCGCATGTCCGTGGGCAAAGACGAGCGTGTCACCTCCGTGAGACCTGGCGCGGGCGATCACGCGATCGAGTCGTGTCGACACCTCGAGCGGCGTCTCTCCGCCCGGCGTGTGGCCGGTCCAGATGGTCCAGGCCGGGTCGGTCTCGCGGATCTCGTCGGTCGTGATGCCTTCGTAGGCGCCATAGGACCATTCCGCCAGGTCCTCGTCGACCTCCGCGTCGGGGAAGCCCGCATGCGCGGCAGTGGTCCGTGCGCGCACCCGCGGACTCGTCAGCACGAGGCCAAACGTATGAGTTGCCAAACGCGGCGCCAGACCTTCTGCCGAGGCAACCCCCTCGGGCAGCAACGGCAGGTCGGTCACCGACGTATGGCGGCCTGTGGCGCTCCACTCGGTCTCGCCGTGTCGGACGAGCCACAGGGTCATACGAGACTCATTCAGGCGTGCCGGCCCAGTTCTTGTCAGGCACGGGCACAGGGCGGCCGGGCTGCTCGCCGCCGCGGGCCTCGAGGTAGCTGTCCTTGGGCACCATGACCTTGCGGCGGAACACGCAGACGATCTTGCCGTCCTGGTTGTAGCCGATCGTCTCAACGTAGACGATGCCACGATCGTCCTTGCTGCTGCTCGGCGTCTTGTCGAGCACCGTGGTCTGACCGTAGAGCGTGTCGCCGTGGAAGGTCGGCGCGACGTGACGCAGCGACTCGACCTCGAGGTTGGCGATGGCTTTGCCCGACACGTCAGCGACGCTCATACCGAGAAGGAGCGAGTAGACGTAGTTGCCCACGACGACGTTCTTGCCAAACTGCGTCGTCTTCTCGGCGTAGTTGATGTCCATGTGCAGCGGGTGATGGTTCATCGTCAGGAGGCAGAAGAGGTGATCGTCATACTCCGTGACGGTCTTGCCGGGCCAGTGCTTATAGATGGCACCGACCTCGAACTCTTCGTAGCTACGGCCGAACTGCATGGATGCTCCTTTGGTTATGCCAGGACGAAGGATTATGTTCCGTGCCCATCTGGCGGGCACAACACCTAATCCTTCGTCGGAAGGACGAAATGGGGTATGAGGGGGTATGAGCTAGAGGTCGACGGGGCGACCGGGCTGCTTGGTGAGAAGCTCCTGCGCGCGGGCGAGGAACTTGTGCTCGACGAGGACTTCATACTTGGTCGCGATCACCTGGGAGACCGAGGTGAAGTCACGACGACCGCCGGTGGCCGCATAGCCCAGGATGGCCCACACGATGCCGAACGCGAGTCCGAGCACGATGCCGGTCAAGACAGTCGACCACCACTGGCCGTCTTCGGCGAAGATGCCGATCAACAAGCCGATGAACAGGCCGAACCACGCACCGGACAAAGCGCCAGCGCTCGCTACGCGCGGGTAGGTCAGACGACCGGTGACCCGCTCGATCTGCTTGAGCTCGGTGCCAACGATCATGAGGTTCTGGACGGGGAACTCCTCGTCGGCGAGGTAGTCCACAGCCTTCTGCGCCTCGGCGTAGTCGGTATAGGTGCTGAGCGACAGCGGAAACTCGAGCTTCATCGCATTGAGGGGCATTTTCGGGGGCATAGTGCTCTCCTAGAGCTTGTAGTCCTTGAGGAGGCTGCGGCCGATGATCATCTTTTGGATGTCGGCCGTGCCTTCGCCGATGAGCAGGAACGCCGCCTCGCGGTAGAGGCGCTCGATCTCGTATTCCTTGCTGTAACCGTAGCCGCCGTGGATGCGGAACGATGCCTCCACGACTTGGCTGCAGTACTCCGCAGCGAGGTACTTCGCCATGCCAGCCTCGACGTCGTTGCGCTCGCCCGAGTCCTTCTTGCGGGCGGCGAGCACGACCATCGCGTGCGCGGCCTCGACCTTGGTCGCCATCTCAGCGATGCGGAACAGAATGGCCTGGTGCTCGGCGATCTTCTTGCCGAACGTCTCACGCTGCTGCGCGTAAGCGATGCCTAGCTCGAAGGCGCGGTTGGCGACGCCCACAGCGCGCGCACCGACGTTGACGCGACCTACCTCGACGCCGTCCATCATTTGGTAGAAGCCCTTGCCCGGAACGCCGCCGAGGATCTGGTCGGCGCCGATCTTGTGCTTGTCGAGGATCATCTCGGTCGTCTCGACGCCCTTGTAGCCCATCTTGTCGATCTTGCCGGGGATGGTGACGCCCTGGGCCGTCTCGCCGAAGCCCGGCTCCTTCTCGACGAGGAAGGTCGTCATGTTCTTGTAGACCGAGTCGGCACCCTCATCGGTCTTGACCAGCAGCGCCACGAGCGTCGACGTGCCACCGTTGGTGAGCCACATCTTCTGGCCGGTGATCTCGTAGCCGTCGTCCGTCTTGACCGCCTTCGTCTTGATCGCCGAGACGTCAGAGCCGAGGCCAGGCTCTGACATCGAGAAGGCGCCGCGCACCTCGCCGACCGCCATCCGCGGGAGGTACTTCTGCTTCTGCTCCTCGGTGCCGTGCTGCATCAGCAAGTAGGCGACGATGAAGTGCGTGTTGACGACGCCGGAGACGCTCATCCAACCGCGCGCAAGCTCTTCGATGACCAGCGCGTACGTCAGGAGGGACTCGCCCAGGCCGCCGTACTCCTCGGGAATCATCAGACCGAAGATGCCGAGCTCCTTGAGCCCCTCGACGATGTCGGTCGGGTACTCGTCCTTGTGCTCAAGCTCGGTAGCGACCGGCAGGATCTCTTTGTCGACAAAGTCACGGACGACCTTGAGGATGTCCTTCTGATCTTCGGTCAAACCTTCAGTGCTGACGAGACGACCCACGAGCGGGCCTCCTTCTGATCCGTAGAGTTATGAGTTGAGAGCGATGTTGGCGCGTTCGAGGTCGGCTTCGAAGTCGACTTCGATCGCAGGGAATTCGGAGATGTCGATCGGCTTGAACGACAGGCCGTCCTTCTGGATGGCGAGCTCGATGCCGCCTTCGAAGTAGTCCTGGTCGTCGACCTCTTGCAGGCGCGCAATCAGCGTGGACTTGTCGGCAGCAGCGACGAAGTTGATGCCGACCGCCTCTCCGAGACCGCCGACCACCCGCTTCGAGAGCTCCAGGATGTTGCCAGCGCCGTCGAGGGTGTACTTGACCTCTTCCTCGGCAACCGACTCGGTGTTGACCGAGATGAAGCTCTGCTCGGCCTCGATCGCACTCTCGAGGAGTCCGAGAAGCTCGTGGTCGAACACCACGTCGCCGTTGAGCCACATGATGCCGTGCGGCCCCGTGTGCTGAAGCGCCTTCAAGAGACTCTTGCTCGTGTTGGTGGTGTCGAAATAGGGGTTGTAGACGAACCCGAGGTCAGGGTTGTTCTCAATGACCCAGTCGAGCTTGTAGCCGACGACCGCGGTGATGCGCAGGTCGTCACCGAAGACCTTGCGCAGGTTGTTGATCTGTCGACGCATGATCGTCTCGCCGGTGTCGAGCTTCGTGAGGGGCTTCGGATGAGGGCGTCCCAGACGCGTGCCCATACCTGCAGCCAGGATCACAGCTTCGAACTTCGCGGTCATACAAACCTTTCGGCAATGAGAAGTAGACCTCCTGACTGTACCGAGGTGTATACGTTCTCGGCACGTCGACCTGGCGTGACATGCCCCACCGGATCAATCGAGCACGGCAACCTGATCCTCTTGGGGGCGCATCGTGAGGACCACCACCGCCAGTCCTGTCAAGATCAGGATCAGGCCGACGTAGATGCCGAATCCTGGCAGCTGACGGAGGAAGACAGCGGCC
>JAOPXA010000281.1 GCA_025965395.1 Nocardioidaceae bacterium
TTCTTGCGCAGCGGAGTCGGGCTGATGCCGTGTTCGAGGTTGTAGGCGACCTGCTTCTCGCGTCGCCGATTGGTCTCTTCGATCGCCTGGTCCATGGAGCGGGTGATCTTGTCGGCATACATGATCACTTGGCCAGACACGTTGCGCGCGGCGCGACCGATGGTCTGGATGAGTGAGCGACCCGAGCGCAAGAAGCCCTCCTTGTCGGCATCGAGGATCGCCACGAGGCTCACCTCCGGCAGGTCGAGGCCCTCGCGCAGCAGATTGATGCCGACCAGCACGTCGTACTCCCCCATGCGCAGCTCACGCAGCAGCTCGACACGGCGCAGGGTGTCGACTTCGCTGTGCAGATAGCGGGTCCGGATGCCGGCCTCCAGCAAATAGTCGGTGAGGTCCTCCGACATTTTCTTGGTCAAGGTGGTGACGAGCACCCGCTCGTTGCGCTCGACGCGCAGCCGGATTTGGGCGATCAGGTCGTCGATCTGGCCCGCAGTCGGCTTGATGATCACCTCGGGATCGATGAGTCCGGTGGGGCGGATGATCTGCTCGACCGGCTCGCCCGGCGACTTGTCGACCTCGTAGGTGCCCGGGGTCGCCGACAGGTAGATCGTCTGTCCGATGCGCTGCAGGAACTCTTCCCACCGCAGAGGCCGGTTGTCCATGGCGCTCGGCAGTCGAAACCCATGCTCGACGAGGGTGCGCTTGCGCGACATGTCTCCCTCATACATCGCGCCGATCTGCGGCACGGTCACATGCGACTCGTCGATCACGAGCACGAAATCCTCGGGAAAGTAGTCGAGAAGGCAGTTGGGGGCCGACCCTGGTGCACGACCGTCCATGTGGCGCGAGTAGTTCTCGATGCCAGCGCAGGTGCCGATCTGCTGCATCATCTCGAGGTCGTAGGTGGTGCGCATCCGGAGCCGCTGGGCCTCGAGGAGCTTGCCTTCGCCCTCGAGGTCGGCGAGGCGCTCGTCGAGCTCGAGCGGGATTGTCTTGAGCGCGCGTTCCATGATCTCTGGGCCGACCGCGTAGTGCGTCGCCGCGCCGACATAGAGCTCTTGCTCGTCACTCAAGATCTCGCCGGTCAGCGGGTGCAAGGTCATCAAGCGCTCGATCTCGTCACCGAAGAACTCGATGCGCACTGCCATCTCTTGATAGACCGGGAAGATCTCGAGCATGTCTCCGCGGACCCGGAAGGTGCCGCGCGTGCCGGCCAAGTCGTTGCGGGTGTATTGCGCCGTCACGAGCGTGCGCAGCAGCTCGTTGCGCGACCGCTCGTCGCCGACCTTGAAGTGGATCATGCGGTTGGTGTATTCGGCGGCGGAGCCTAAACCGTAGATGCACGACACCGTCGCCACCACGATGACGTCGCGCCGCGTGAGCAAGGACCACGTGGCCGAGTGCCGGAGCCGCTCGACCTCTTCGTTGATCGACGAATCCTTCTCGATGAAGGTGTCGGTCTGCGGAACATAGGCCTCGGGTTGGTAATAGTCGTAGTACGAGACAAAGTATTCGACCGCATTGTCAGGGAAGTATTGGCGGAGCTCGTTGGCGAACTGCGCGGCAAGTGTCTTGTTGGGTTGAAGAATGAGCATTGGCCGCTGGAGCCGCTCTGCAGTCCAGGCCACCGTGGCCGTCTTGCCGGTGCCGGTCGCTCCGAGGAGCACGACATCGTCTTGCCCGTCGCGCAACCTGCGCTCGATCTCAGCGATCGCGCGCGGTTGGTCACCGGCGGGCTCGTAGTCGGAGATGACCTTGAACGGTGCAACTTGCCGACGCAATTGATCCACTGGCCTCATGGTGACGAGCCTACGTGCCGCCTGTGACACTTTCTTTACTACTCTGAAGTAGTGACTGACGAACTTCCCCTTCCCAATCCCGTCAGCGCCGCCGCAAGGCGCCGCCAGCAACGTCGGAACGAGATTCTCGAAGCGACGCGCGAGCTCTTCGATGCCCGCGGCCTGGGCGACGCGCAGATCGAGGACATCGCCAAGGCCGTTGGTATCAACCGGGCGATCATCTACCGACACTTCTCCGGCAAGGAGGAGCTTTTCGCGATGACCCTCGTCGGCTACCTCGAAGAGATCCGCTCTGCGATGCTTCAGGTGGATGACCCAGCGATGCCTCCGGCCGATCGTCTGCGCGCCATCAGCGCAAGCTTCTTGGACTTCGGCGAAAAGTATCCAGCCTTCGTCGACTGCGCCCTCGATCTCTTGCGTCGCCCAGGCAGCGAGCTTCTCGAGGAGGTCAACGCCCACGTCCTGGTCAAGCTGGGTGTCGGAGTTGCGGGCTGCCTTGACGCCCTCGTTGCGGTGTTCGAGGCCGGTATGGCGACCGGCGAGTTTCACATCGTCGACCCCAACCTGCTGGCCAATGTGCTCTACACCCAGGCGCTCGGGGGCCTCAGCCTTGCGCGCCTGCAGCTCCGCATCGGGGCAAACGCAAAAGGCGAGCCGCTCGTGTCCGCCGTTGCGTTCGACGACGTGAAGTCATACCTCATCGAGGGAGCCGTAGCGCTGGCTCGCGGAGCCGGCGTCGGACCTGTCTCGCCCTAACGTTCCAAGATGGCGACGACGCCCTGACCACCGGCAGCACAGATCGAGATCAGTCCGCGTCCGAAGCCCTTTTCGTCCAAGAGTTTCGCCAGGTTGGCGACGATGCGACCGCCCGTGGCTGCGAACGGGTGACCCGCAGCCAGCGATGAACCCTTGACGTTGAGCTTGCTGCGATCGATCGCACCCAAGGGTGCGTCGAGTCCGAGCTTTTCCCGGCAGAAGGTCGCGTCCTCCCACGCCTTGAGCGTCGAGAGCACCTGCGACGCGAACGCCTCGTGGATCTCAAGGAAGTCGAAGTCCTGGAGCGTCAGTCCTTGGCGAGCCAGCATGCGAGGCACCGCATACGCGGGAGCCATCAACAGGCCCTCGGCGCCACTAACGTAGTCGACCGCGGCGGTTTCATAGTCGGCGAAGTAGGCCAGTGGCTTCCAGCCGCGCGTTGCCGCATAGTCCTCCGACGCATACAGGACGGTTGAAGCCCCGTCCGTCAACGGCGTCGAGTTTGCCGCCGTCATGGTCGCTCCTTCGCCCTTGCCGAAGACAGGCTTCAACGTCGACAGCTTCTGCATGCTCGACTCGGGGCGCATGTTGTTGTCCTCGGCCAGCCCGAGGTAGGGCGTGATGAGGTCATGCTGCCAACCCTGATCGTAAGACGCGGCAAGATGCTTGTGCGAGGCAACGGCAAGCTCGTCCTGAGCCGTACGACTGATGTGCCACTCGAGCGTCGTGATCGCCTGGCTCTCCCCCATCGACAGACCCGTGCGTGGCTCGGAGTTCTGCGGAGCCGAGGGCACCAGGTAGGCAGGACGCACCTTGAGCAGCGCAGCGATGCGGCCCTTCACATCCCTGGCACGATTGGCCTCAAGCAGGATCTTGCGGAGCTTGTCGTTGACCGCCAGTGGCGCATCCGACGTCGTGTCCGTGCCGCCAGCGATGCCCACGTCGATTCGTCCCAACGCGATCTTGTTGACAACTTGAATGGCCGCCTGGATGCCGGTGTCGCACGCCTGCTGCAAGTCGTAGGCGGGGGTCGTCGGCGCGAGCTTGGACCCAAGGACAGCTTCTCGCGCCAGATTGAAGTCGCGACTGTGCTTGAGCACCGCTCCGGCGACGAACTCTCCGACCGTTTCGCCCTCGAGCCCGAAGCGCTCGACCAGACCGTCAAGCGCCGCAGTAAGCATGTCTAGGTTGGACGCTTTCGCGTACGCGGTGTTGGAGCGGGCAAACGGAATACGGTTGCCT
>JAOPXA010000315.1 GCA_025965395.1 Nocardioidaceae bacterium
AAGCGAGAACAGCATCGTCTTGTGAATGCCAAAGGTCCGAGCGACCCCGCCAGTCGTAGACCCCAGAATCGCGAAGCACAACAGCGGCAGCGTCACGAGGACGCCCGCAAGGGTTGCCCCCATACCCAGGTCGCTCTGGATGGCAGGGAGGACGACGCCAATGCTGGCCGCGGCCGTGCGCAGGTTCAGCGCAAACGCGATGACGGCCACGAACGTGAAGATCTGAAACCCGCGGGTGCTGATCGCTGGAGACCGAAGACTCATCTTTCGATCTCCCTTCGACTCATACGCGTGGGCACCAGTCTCTCCGGCGCGCGCGTCATCACGTTCATAGGGGCGGTATGAGCTACGCCGGCAGCGTGGCTTCTAGTTGGGGGGCGCGCACGAGATAGACCCCGATCAAGCCGAACGGCACGCAGATCGCCGCCATCACGAGGATCGCCGGCGACCACGAGCCAGTGACGTCGTGGAGCAGCCCCACGCCAAACGGAGCGATGCCTGCCACCAAGTAGCCCACGGTCTGCACGAAGCCCGACAACGCGGCCGTTCCCGACACGGTGTCGGCGCGCAGCGAGACCAACGACATCGTCCAGGCGAACGCGATCCCGCCAAATCCGAGCATGAGCCCCCACAACAAGGGCGCAGCAGAGGGCGCCAGGTAAATGCCGATCCAGCCCCCAGCAGTCGACGTGGCGAACGACAGGGGCACGAGCGGACTCGTCCCGAAGAAGCGCATGATGCGCGGCAGGAAGAGTGCCACAGGGATGCTGACGAAGCCCATCAACCCCAACGCTAGACCCGCGACGGCCTCGGAGTTTCCACCGTCGATCAAGATCGCTGCCAGCCAGCCAAGGCCGACGTATCCCTGCATGGACTGCACGGCAAAGAAGAGCGCCATGGCCCACGCGACCCGGGAGCGCACGATGCGCCGAAAGGCCACGTGGCCGTGAGCGCTGAAGTCGTGATGGGAGTCGCTCTTGAGCATGAAGACCCACGGGATCGCCGTGAGTGCCGCGAGAATGCCCCAGAACAGGAGGGCGTACCGCCAGTCGCCGAACAGGTGCGTGAGCGGCACGGTCAACACCGAGGACACGGTCGAGCCGACGATCGTCGCCACGACGAACAGCGAGCTGACCTGAGCTATCCGGTGCGGGAAATGCATCTTCACGAGTGGCGGAAGGAACACGTTGCCGATCGCCGTGCCGACCAGTGCGACGGTGGACGCGGCGATGAAGACCCCTGACGACCCCGCGAACGATCGAACGATCGAACCCACGGCGATCAGGGTGAGCGCGAGAAGCATCGTGCGATGGATTCCCAACGCTCGCGCCATCCCACCGGTGCTCGATCCGAAGGCCGCGAAGCACAGCAGAGGCAGGGTCACCAGCACGCCGGCGAGCGTGGTGTTCATCGACAGGTCTTCTTGGATCGACGGCAGGACGACGCCGATGCTTGCTGCTGCGGTGCGCAGATTCGTTGCGAGCGCAATGACCGCTACAAACGTGAAGAGCTGCTGGCTCCGCGTCGCTGTAGGTACCATGGTTGCGTTCATCATCCATATTCTGGGTGGGCCGCGCCACCGAGCGTGGGCCGGGGCAGGTTTGTGAAGTGAGTCACACGGTAATCTCACAGGGTGATCAGCACCGATTCTGTGCCCAACCCGGAAGCGCCCAACCCCCAGCTCGCAGTGATTCAGAAGCTGCGCGTGCAGTATGCGAAGCGTGGCCGCCTGCGGTTCACGAGCCATCGAGACTTTGGCAGGTCCTTCGAGCGCGCCGTCCGTCGCGCCCAGGTGCCTATCGCGTTCTCCCACGGTTATTCGCCGCACCCGAAGATCTCGTATGCGAACGCGTCACCGACGGGAGCGGCGAGCGAGGCGGAGTACCTCGAGATCGGCCTCACCCGCGTATGCGATCCGGACGCGATCAAGGAATCGCTTGACGAGGCTCTTCCTGACGGCCTCGACATCGTCGACGTCGTCACAGCGGCCGCACCCGGCTCCCTGGCCGACCGCCTTCAGGCGAGCGAATGGTTGCTCGAGCTTGCTGGCATCGCGCCCGAAATCGCCGAGACGGCGGTGACCGATTTTCTCGCCCAGGAGTCGGTCGAGGTGGAGCGAATGACCAAGAAGGGCATCCGGACTTTCGACTGTCGTTCGGCGGTCGTCAGCCTTAAAGTCCGGATTGGCCGATCATCCGAGGCACCGTATGCGATACTGGACCTGGTTGTACGGCACGGTACCCCGTCCGTTCGGCCAGATGATGTTCTCGCCGGTCTTCGCGAGATCGGTGGCCTCTTAGCTGCGCACCCGCCTTTGGCGACGCGCCTGGCGCAGGGACCACTAGATCCTGAAGTCGGCACGGTCGGTGATCCATTCGCCCTCGACCGCGACGCATGGGACTTGTCCGATGCTGACCGCGGCGGCGTATGAATCACGTGTGACGGCTGACAGCAATGGAGAGCTTCATCGGGGCTCAGCACCACCACTGTTGACGCCCGGTCCAGGAGGCTTCGAGTGCCGCACGCCTAGCGTGATCGCGCACCGCATACATCGCTCGAACGCAGTGCAGAACTAAGCGTTCGAGCTAAGGAGAGCACATGCTCGACGACGAATCTACTTCGAACGATCAGACCACCGAAGCACCGGCAGCAGCACCACGGCGCCGCGCTGCTGGGCGCCCCGCTGGCCCGCCCAAGGCTGCCGTGGGTGCTGATCTGTTCTCGGCACCGGCTGCGGTCGAAGCCGCACCCAAGACCAAGAGAGCCACCAAGGCACCTGTGGCAGACGACGTAGCGGAAGGCGCTGCGCCCGTCGAAAATGCTGCCCCGGTCGAAGAAACTATCGAAGAACCACCTGCCAAGAAGGCGGCAGCGCGCAAGCGTCCCGCAGCCAAGAAGGCAGTGGCGACCGCTCCCGAGGAATCAGCCAACGTCGAGTCTCTTGTCGATGTCGAGCTTGTCGAGGCAGAGGCCGTCGAGGCTGAGTCTGTAAACGCAGAAGCCGACCTCGTTGAAGAAGTCGTAGCCTTCGAGCCCGATTCCGAGCCTGCGCCCGCTGCCAAGAAGGCGCCAGTCATTCCAGGTTCGCTGATGTTCCAGGCGCCCGAGCGCGTTGCGGTGCCTGCCCGCGCCAAGCCTGTCGTGGTCGACGAGCCGGACGCTTCCGACGACGAAGAGTTCTCCGAAGACGGCGATGGCGATGGTGACGGACCCCGTCGTCGCAAGCGCAGCCGCGGCGGTCGCCGTCGTCGCAAGCCTGGCACTGAAGATGGCGATACAGACAGCACGACGGACGATGGTCCTCACGTTCAGTCGGGTCCCAGCGATGATGATGACGAAGACGGAGAAGGCGGCACCACGCGTCGCCGCCGCCGTCGGGTGCGTCAAGGCGACGACACCAACGGGGGCTCGGACGACCCGCACAACACGGTGGTTCGTGTCCGTGAAGGCCGCACTGCCGAGGATGAGATCACCAGCGTCTCGGGCTCCACACGATTGGAGGCCAAGAAGCAGCGCCGTAGGGAGGGTCGCGAAGCCGGTCGCCGCCGCGCACCGATCGTCTCGGAGGCCGAGTTCCTGGCCCGTCGGGAGTCGGTCAAGCGCGAGATGGTCGTCCGTCAGAAGGACGATTTCTCACAGATCGCCGTGCTTGAGGACGACGTCCTCGTCGAGCACTACGTGTCACGCGAGTCGCAGACGTCGTTGATCGGCAACGTCTACCTCGGTCGCGTCCAGAACGTCCTGCCCAGCATGGAGGCTGCCTTCATCGACATCGGTCGCGGCCGCAACGCCGTCCTGTATGCGGGCGAGGTCGACTGGACCACCCTTGGCAATGGCAAGCAGCGCAAGATCGAAGACGTGCTCACGTCCGGGCAGACCGTCCTGGTGCAGGTCACCAAAGACCCGATCGGCCAAAAGGGCGCTCGCCTCACGAGCCAGATCAGCCTTGCCGGACGATTCCTGGTCTACGTGCCCGGC
>JAOPXA010000101.1 GCA_025965395.1 Nocardioidaceae bacterium
AGGCCGGTTACGAGCCCTTCCGTGACGTCATCCGCAGCGTCCTGCGCCACGCCGACGGCATCCGCGTCGACCACATCGCCGGGTTGTGGCGCCTCTGGTGGATCCCGCCGGGCGAGCCCGCTCACCGCGGCACCTACGTGCACTATGACGCCGAAGCCATGCTCGGCGTCTTGTTGCTGGAGGCACACCGCGCTGGCGCCATCGTCGTGGGCGAAGATCTGGGCACCGTCGAGGAGATCGTCACCGAGACGATGCATCAGCGGGGCATGCTGAGCTCTGCGGTCCTGTGGTTCGAGCGCGACTGGGATGCGCCTGGACAGCCACACATACGGCCCGAGGACTGGGAGCCCGAAACGATGGCGAGCATCTCCACTCACGACCTTCCTACGGTCGAGGGCTGGCTGGCGGGGGAGCAGGTTCGCGTCCAAGCTGAGCTCGGACTGCTCGCCGGGTCACCAGCCGATGCGGAAGCTTCGGCGGCCCGTGACCGCGAAGCATTGTTCGCGCTCCTGCGACGCGAAGAGATTCCAGCCGACGACCCGCTCGTAGCCCTACACGCAGTGATCGCGCGCTCAGCGTCCCGGCTGGTGCTCAGCTCGCCTGCCGACGCGGTCGGCCAGCTTCCCCAACCCAATCTCCCGGGCACGATCGACGAGTACCCCAACTGGCGCATCCCTTTGCCGGTCGACCTCGACGCGTTCTTCGACGACGCCCGGGTCAAGGCGGCCGTGGCTCCGTTGCGCGCCGCGCGACCACCCGGGAGCGCGAAGAGGCGATGAACTTCACACCAGTTTGAGATTGCCCGAGGTCGACTTCGGGTATTGGATCGAGTACCGGCCCACTGGGGTCGTCTACCTTGAGGAGACCACGTGCGGCCCTGGCCAGGAACGCCCTATCCGCTCGGCGCGACGTACGACGGCGTCGGCACCAACTTCGCACTCTTCTCCGAGGTGGCTGAGCTCGTCGAGCTGTGCTTCTTCGACCCTGAGGGCGTCGAGAGTCGCGTGAGCCTCGAAGAGGTCGACGGATTCGTCCACCACGGCTACGTGCTGGGCGTCGGACCGGGGCAGCGCTACGGCTATCGCGTCCACGGCCCTTTCGCCCCCAAGGAGGGGTTGCGGTGCAACCCCAACAAGTTGCTGATCGACCCCTACGCCAAGGCGGTGTCCCACGGCGTTGACTGGGACGACTCGCTTTTCGGCTACACGTTTGCCGATCCGACGAAACGCAACGACGCCGACTCAGCTGGCCACGTGCCCTACTCGATCGTGGTGAGTCCCTACTTCGACTGGGCCAACGACCGATTGCCTCGGACTCCCTACAACGAGTCCGTGATCTACGAATCCCACGTCAAGGGCCTGACGATCAATCACCCAGAAGTGCCTGACTGGTTGCGTGGCACCTACGGGGGCATCGCGCATCCTGCGGTCGTCAAGCACCTCAAGGACCTCGGCGTCACCGCCATCGAGCTGTTGCCAGTGCACCAATTCGTCAACGACCACTACCTCGCTGAGAAGGGCCTCACCAACTATTGGGGCTACAACACGATCGGCTTCTTCGCCCCCCACGACCAGTACGCTGCCCAGCCCCTTGGCCAGGTCCAGGAGTTCAAGGGCATGGTGCGCACGCTGCACGAGGCGGGCATCGAGGTGATTCTCGACGTCGTCTACAACCACACGGCCGAAGGCAATCACCTCGGTCCAACGCTCTCCATGCGCGGCATCGACAACAGCGCGTACTACCGCACAGTCGAGGATGATCCGCAGTTCTACATGGACTACACCGGCACCGGAAACTCACTCAATGTGCGGAGCCCACATACGTTGCAGCTCATCATGGACTCGCTGCGCTACTGGGTCACCGAGATGCACGTGGACGGGTTTCGGTTCGACCTTGCCGCGACCCTCGCGCGAGAGTTCTACGACGTCGACAAACTGGCCACCTTCTTCGAGCTCGTGCAACAGGACCCCGTAGTCAGCCAGGTCAAGCTCATCGCCGAACCCTGGGACGTCGGTCCGGGCGGGTATCAGGTGGGCAACTTTCCGCCCCTGTGGACGGAATGGAACGGCCTCTACCGCGATACGGTGCGCGACTTCTGGCGCGGTGAGCCGGCCACGCTTGGTGAGTTCGCCTCGCGCATCAGTGGTTCCTCCGATCTCTACCAAGACAATGGTCGACGCCCCTACGCCTCCATCAACTTCGTTACTGCCCACGACGGCTTCACTCTCAACGACCTGGTGTCATACAACGACAAGCACAACGAAGCCAACGGGGAAGACGGCCGCGATGGGGCAGACGACAACCGCTCCTGGAATTGTGGCGTTGAGGGCGTGACCGATGACGCCGAGATTCGTGCGTTGCGAGAGCGGCAACGCCGCAACCTGATGGCCACGCTCCTGTTGTCCCAAGGCGTTCCGATGATGTTGTACGGCGATGAGATGGGGCGAAGTCAGGACGGCAACAACAACGCATATTGCCAGGACAACGACATCTCGTGGGTCAACTGGTCGCTTGCTCAGGACGAGGCGGAGCTGGTGCACTTCACGGGCGCACTCACGGCGTTCCGCAAGAATCATCCGGTGTTTCGGCGTCGCAGATTCTTCCAGGGCAAGCCCATCCGCAAGGCAGACGAGCTCCGCGACATCGCGTGGTTCACGCCGTCCGGGGAGGAGATGAAGGAACAGAACTGGGACGACGACTTCGGCAAGTCGATCGTCGTGTTCCTCAACGGTGACGCCATTGCCGACATGGATCCGCGCGGAATGCGCGTGGTCGATGACTCGTTTCTGCTGGCATTCAACGCCCACTACGAAAACATCGAGATGACCTTGCCCGGGCGGTCCTACGGCGAGAGCTGGTCGGTCGTCGTGGATACTTCGACCGGCACGGTGGCACCGACGCCGATGGGCGACGTCGTCAAGGCAGACAGTGTGCTGACCTTGCCAGCTCGCTCGTTAGTGGTGTTTCAGCGCGTCGAGGCTTGACCAGTCTGCTGGGGAATCGTCAGCTTTGGAGGACGAGCGCAATGACGACGACCGTGGCGATCGCCATCGCGGTTCGAAACGGGTCAAGGCCTCGACCCAACCGGCCCGCAACGACTAGGCAGCCGACGACGATCAACGCGGCATAGCCTGATGCGTCGACGGTCCCTGGAGGTCCGACGACCGCAACAACCGAGCCGGCCACCATCAGCACGGTGGCCAGGTCGGTTGAGGCTCGCGCTCCGAGAAGATGCGGAAACCCATGGACGCCGGTACGAAGGTCGTCGGCGAGGTCGGGAACGGCATTCAGCAGATGCGCACCGACACCCAGCAATGCGCCTGCCGCGATCATCCACGTCGGGGCGAAGACTGGGTCGCGCTGGGCGAGTGTCACGACCGCGGGCATAAGGCCGAAGCAGACCGCATAGGGAAGCCAGGACAGGGTCGTCCGTTTGAGCCCGAGGTTGTAGAGCCAGCCGACGGCGACCAAACAGAGGTGCAGGAGGCCTGGGCGAAGGCCCATGCCGAGTGATGCCACGACAGCAACGACAAGAGCGCCGACGATGGCGCCTCGCACGGTGGATCTGCCGAGCGCACCCGACGCCACCGGTTTGTCGAGCCGTCTGACCTCCCGGTCGCGCTCAGCATCGAGCAGGTCGTTAGACCAGCCGACACTCAGTTGCCCCGCTACGACGGCAACACCGAGAAGAAGGATCGAACGAGAAGAGACATCGGCCGCCCAGGCGAGCGAGGTCGCCAACGCGGTGACGGCAACGGTCGGCTCTGGATGGCTCGCACGCACCAGCAAGCGGAGGGTCTCCACGCGCGACATCTTGTGTGACACGTCTTGAGCGTATGCCCGTCGGTTGATCAGAAGCCTTCTGGCAGACGAGGTACGTACGGCGCCTCTAGCCGCTCGATGTCTGCCGTGCTGAGGATGATGTCGAGCGAGGCGACCGCATCGACGAGGTGTTCGGGCTTGGTCGCGCCCACGATGGGTGCCGTCACCGCAGAT
>JAOPXA010000030.1 GCA_025965395.1 Nocardioidaceae bacterium
TCGGCAAGCGCCTCGTCGAGTGTGCGGCGTCCCATAGCCAAGTAGTCTGCCTGTATGACCGATGCCGTCGTGGTGGGGTCGGGGCCCAATGGGCTTTCGGCGGCCATTGCCCTCGCCCAAGCGGGCATCCATGTCACCGTCATCGAGGCAGCAGACACGGTCGGCGGCGGCACGCGGTCGAGCGAGCTCACGCTGCCGGGCCTCATTCATGACGACTGCTCCGCATTCCATCCCATGGGCGTGGCCTCGCCGTTCCTGAGCTCGCTGGGCCTGGACGAGTTTGGTCTCACCTGGGCCTGGCCCGAGGTCCAGATCGGGCACCCGCTCGACGGAGGCCGGGCCGGCATACTCCATCGATCGGTCGACGAGACTGCCGCGGGACTCGGGATTGACGGGGAGATCTGGCGCAAGCTCTTCGGTCCGTTGACCGAGGACTTCGACGACATCGTCCAAGACTTCCTCGGCCCGGTCGTGCATCTACCCAAGCACCCGGTCACGATGGCGAAGTTCGGCCTCAAGGCGTTGCAGCCAGCCAGGCTGCTGGGGCACCGGTTTGCGACTGACGAGGCGCGCGGTCTGTTCGGTGGAGTGTGTGCCCACTCGTTCTATGAGCTGGGCAAGCCGACGTCGTCCGCCGCGGGCCTCATGCTTGCAGCGGCCGGCCACCGCTACGGCTGGCCCGTGGCGGTGGGAGGCTCGCAGGCGATCGCCGATGCCCTGGCCGGCAAGCTGCAGTCTCTCAAAGGCGTCATCGAGACGGGCCGCGAGGTCACGACGCTGTCTGAGCTGAGCGCGGATGTCGTCATGCTCGACGTGTCCCCTTCGGCCGTCGTGTCCATGGCCGGCGACAAGCTGGCGCCACGCATCCGGCGCGCATACGAAAAGTGGAAGTACGGACCGTCGGCCTTCAAGGTCGATTTCGCGGTCGAGGGCGGAATCCCGTGGACCAACGAGGACTGCCGTCGTGCGGGCACCCTCCATGTGGGGGGTACGTACGGCGAGATCGCCGCTGCCGAGAAGGAGTCCTATCGCGGCACGATGCCGGAGCGTCCGTTCGTGCTCGTCGGGCAGCAGTACCTCGCGGACCCGAGTCGCTCGCAGGGCGACACTCACCCCGTCTGGACCTACGCGCACGTCCCGCACGGCTACGACGGTGACGTGGTCGAACCCCTGATCGCTCAAATCGAACGCTTTGCGCCTGGCTTCCGCGAACGCATCGTGGGTCAGTTCGTCCGCGACCCGGCGGCGATGGCCGCCTACAACGCCAACTACGTCGGCGGGGACATCTCGACAGGCGCCAACAATGCGTGGCAGATCGTTGCGCGCCCGCGCCTGGGCGTCGACCCGTACGCAACGGGCATTCCCGGGACCTATATCTGCTCGGCTGCGTCGCCTCCGGGTGGCGGCGTTCATGGCATGGCTGGCTTCCACGCGTCGCGATCTGCGCTGCGCCATCTCGCAGGCTGAGAGTCTTGGGGAACTCACAGGTCGCGTGCGTCGTTCGTGCAGGGTAAGGCGTTAAGTTTAAGGTTCAACTTCCATGCATGACCGATCCCAGGAGACGTGACCGGTGAAGATCCCCACCTACAAGAAGGTGCTCACGGCGACCGCCGCAGCAGCAATGCTCAGTTTCGTCGCCGCGTGCGGAGGGAGCAGCAGCGACGGTGCCGCCGCCAGCGATCCGACGGCGTCTGCATCCGCTTCGGCGTCGACCTCGACGGACGCGGCTACGACGTTCAAGGACGGCGACTACTCGGGCGAAGGCAGTTATGCCAACCCGGGTGGCAACTCGTCGGTCATGGTCAAGATGACGATTGCCGATGGCACGATCACCGCAGTGGAGGTCACGCCAGAAGCGCAGGGCACGTCGTTGCAGTATCAACGCAAGTTCGTCAGCGGCATCGCAGCCGAGGTGGTCGGCAAGAAGCTCAGCGAGATCAACGTCTCCAAAGTCGCGGGATCCTCACTGACGAGCCAGGGCTTCAACGCAGCGCTCGACGAGATCAAGGCCGATGCCTCCGATTGAGGCCTCTTGGGAGTTCGAGGCGATCGGCACTTCGTGGCAGATCGACTCGGCACTACGGCTGAGCGATCCGACGCGGGAGGCCGTTGCCTCGTGCATCGAGGGATTCGACCGCACGTGGTCCCGGTTTCGTGCGGACTCGCTCGTCGCGCGGATGGCGACCCAGGCCGGCACGTGGGTGCTCGACGCCGATGCGCGAGCATTGCTCGACCTCTATGACGAGCTGTACGTGCTCACCGAGGGCGCCGTGACGCCCCTCGTGGGGCAGACCCTCGCCGACCTTGGTTACGACGCGGACTACTCGCTCGTTGCGTCGGCATCCCCTGCGCGCGTGGGGGAGTGGAGTGGCGTTGACTGGGCCTACCCGATGCTCACCCTGCCGTCGCCGATGCTGCTTGATGTGGGCGCCGCAGGAAAGGGCTGCCTCGTCGATCTCGTTGCTGGCGTGTTGAAGGACCAGGGCGTCACCGGCTTTACGGTCGATGCGAGCGGGGACCTCGCGCACCGTGGCGGAGCGCCGTTGCGCGTGGCTCTCGAGCATCCCAGCGACCCGACCGCGGCGATCGGAATCGTCGAGCTTCAACCCGGCAAGGCGCTGTGTGCGTCGGCCACCAATCGTCGGGCTTGGGCCGATGGACTCCACCACGTGCTCGACGGACGCACGGGGCGACCCACAGGTGACATCCTGGCCACGTGGGTGGTCGCTGAGGCGTGCATGGTGGCCGATGGTCTGGCCACCGCGCTGTTCTTCGCCGAACCGGACCACCTCGCTGCGCGCTTCGACTTCGAGTTCGTCCGTATGCATGCCGATGGCCGCGTCGAGTGGTCTCACGATCTACCCGGAGAGGTCTTCGTATGAGCGCAATGAGCACGAGCCTGGTTGCTGGGCCGAGGGCATTCGTCGACGGCGTGCTGGGGCGATTCACGATGTACCGCCTCGTCACGCTGACGCTCGTCGCGCTCGTGGTCGTGATGCTCGCTTTCACCGCTGGGGGCACGTTCACCGATCCGTTCACGGTCAAGGCCGAGCTGGCAACCCTGGCGGTCTTGCTCGTCGCCTCCTACGTCAGCAGCCGGGCGTTCGCGACGATCTGGCGGACTGTGCCGCATACCGAATCCTCGATCATCACGGCCCTGCTGCTGTTCTTCCTCTTCTGGCCCTCGACGTCGGGGGCCGATCTTGGGTGGCTCGCCGTCACCGCCGTGCTCGCCAATGCGTCGAAGTATGTGTTGGCGTGGCGCGGGCGGCACGTGTTCAATCCGGCGGCGGCCGGGGCGTTCCTCGTGATCGTGTTGCAGGACGTATTCGGCCGCGACTTGCCGATCAACGCCACGTGGTGGATTGCGGCCGAGCAGTTGCTGCCGTTCGTCGTGGTGGGCGCGGTGCTCGTGCTGTGGCGCACGCGGCGGCTCGATATAGGCGTTGTCTTCGTGGTGCTGGCCGCCGTGTTGGTCATGATCGGGTTGCTCAGCCTCGACCAGTCGTTCGGCCAGGCGCTGCGCACGACTGCATACTCGTTCCCGATCGTGTTCCTTGCCGGATTCATGCTGAGCGAGCCCCTGACTCTTCCGCCGCGCCGCCGTCAACAACTCATCGTGGCCGCCGTGACCGCGGCTGTCTTTGCTTACCCGACGTTTGTGTCGACCTTCACGGACTCGCCACCCGACTTCGGTTGGTTCCGTCCGACGCCGGAGCTTGCGCTCCTGGTGGGCAACCTCGTCGCGTTCGCGTTCGCTCGGCGCCGCGGGCTCGTCCTCGAGCTTCAAGACTCCCGCAAGGTGTCGCCCGACACGCACGAACTGACGTTCCGAGCGACGAAACCGCTGTCGTTCGTGCCAGGTCAATATGTCGAGCTGACGGTGCCGCACCGCAAGGCCGATGGGCGGGGCATCCGGCGGGTGTTCAGCATCAGCTCGCCGCCAGATGACAGGAACGTCTCGCTGGTGCTGCGCGTGCCCGATGTCTCGAGCAGCTTCAAGCGGGAGATCGTCTCGCTGGAGCGAGGAAGCTCGGTGCGCGCGACAGGCGTGGGTGGCGATTTCGTGCTGCCGTCCGATGCGGGAATTCCGCTGCTGCTGGTCGCGGGCGGCATTGGCATCACGCCCTTCTTGAGCCAGTTGCGTCACCACGTCGACCGCGATGTGGTGCTGGTCTACGGTGCCGCGTCCCCTGCCGAGGTGGCATGGACCCAGGAGCTCGCCGCCGTACGAGTGGTGCTGGTTGCGCCGGCTCGCCCTGAAACGCTGCCGCCGTCGTGGACGTACGTGCAGGCGCCGTTCCTCTCGGCCGACCTGATCGCCGAGGCCGTGCCCGATCTAGCGGGACGCGAGGCATTCATTTCCGGCCCCCCGGCGATGGTCAACGCCGTCCGCGGAGGGCTTGCGAGCCGCTGCAAGCGCATCCACACCGACTACTTCACCGGCTACTAACCCCACCCACCTACCCCCTCACGCCGACGAGAGAATATTTCACCACCGACGAGAGGGTATTTCACCAGCGAGCGGGGATGAACTCTCTCG
>JAOPXA010000035.1 GCA_025965395.1 Nocardioidaceae bacterium
TGCGTACCTGAGTGACCGTGTCGACGAGGCGAACCATCGTTTCGGTGGTTTCCTCGGTCATCGACCCGCGAGGGGTCGTGGAGTACTGAACAGCGGAGATGTGGTGATTGTGCGTGCCAGGTTTCGCGACACGTACTCGTCGTATGTAAAGCATTGGATCCTCCATTTGTTTGGGGTGAGGGCAGGTACAAGACGACTGTGGCAGGGGGCATCATCGGATCGATTGCCAAGACTGATAATGGGCATTATCAGTAACCGCAACATGAAGCTCACCAACATCGATAGGCTCCTCATGACTGCGAACCAGAGGAGGGTCGATGCCGGAAGTAAGCCCCGTCTTGCGTATCTCCCTTTCCGGGATCGCCAGGCTCGGACGGGTGCAGCGACCTGTTGTGTCGATGTGGCGTTCGCGAAGTGCTGCCACTGAGTCGCCATTCCCGGCGCCGATTGCCACGGACCGCGGCCAGGAACTTTTCGACGCCGACGCGGTCGCCACATGGATGCTGTCGACAGGGCGAGGCAACAACCCGGATGCTGTTGCTGATGCAGCCATGTACGCCACTCTCGACGGCCTGACACCAGGCGATAGCGTCGCTTTTGGGGCGCTCACTGCCCTCATCACGCTGCGCTCAACGCATGGCGCCCCGCTCAGCCAACTTGACCGAGACGCCATCCTTGACCTCGCAGACGAGGCTGACCCCGACAACCTGTTTCTCACTCGCGAAGTGGAAACGGTTGAGCAGGAGCTCCCGGCATTCGCTCGGTTCGTCGACGTGCTCGTTGACAGCGCCTATGGTGCCGCCGCCGCTTTCGAGTCGCTGCTGGCCGAGCGGTTCCGCGACGGCCGCAGATCCCTCACGCGGGTCGCGTTGTCACCAGACTTGACGGCCCTCATCGAAGCTCTCGCAGTCGAGCTGGTTCGCAGCAACTCCGCCGGTGAACCTGACTTCCCGACTCTTGTCGACCCGACCGGTTCCGGTGGCGACCTCATTCTGCGCGCCGTTCTCGCAATGGGTGAGGACGCGGATGTGACGGTCGTCACCGCCGATACGACAACGGATGCCGCCCGACTGCTCCGTCGTCGACTTCTGGTTCACGGCATCCCGCGTCGCGGATTCACCGTGTCGGAGGCCGGCGTGTTCGACCTCAACGACGCTGCGATTCACATCGCACAGTATCCGACTGCCGAGGAACCGTCGGCCTCGCCAGCAGCCATCCTCAGCTCGATCGAGAACATCGCGCTACAGATGGATGACTCGCAGCGGGCAATCATCGTGGCACCGGCATCCGTGCTGGTTGATTCGGGACTCGCTCGAGATGCCGAGCAGATCCGGGCGTCGATCCTGCGTTCCGGCCGTGTCCGTGCGCTCGTTCGGCTGCCCCGGGGCCTCGTGACGACCAACCAGCGCCAGGCGCTTTCCGTGTGGGTACTGGGTCCGGCGCACGCGGACATTCCGCTGGGTGATCGGTGGACAATGACCGCCGATCTGAGCGACGGCGCGCTGACGACGGACACTCGGCTTGATCTCGTCAGCGACATGGCCGCCGCTATGGGCGATCGCCGCACCGTGCGTTCCCACTCGTTCCGCTTCGCGCATCCGGCCATGACCAGCGGGATTCTGGCTCGGTCAGGCTCGCTCGTCGAGATCAGCGCCACGGTCACGCACAACGCAGTCGTCGACGAACCGGAGCGAAGCCCCCTGGCCCTCGATGCTGCAGCGATACCAGCTCGAGTTGATGGAATCCTCGCTGCGATGGGCGAGCCTTTGCCGTTGCCTCCGGGCAGCATTGCGCCCGCGGCGACTCGCCGGGCCCTTCCACTGGTGACGCTGGGAACTCTGGCGCGGGAGGGACATGTGCGCTGCCTTTCCGGCACACGAATCCGAGCCGAGGATGTTAACGCAGGCCCTGGTTTCACCGTGATCGGCACGGACGAGCTCACCGGGAGAAGTCCCGTAGGGCGCCGCACCGCGGACCGTCTAGTGTTTGCAGATTCCTACCCCACCGCCCGCCTGACCGAGCCCGGCGACGTCATCTTCTGCACCGGTGCCACCGTGCGGGCATGGGTTGATCGAGAAGGCTCGTCCATCGTGGTGTACCCGGCACGCATCCTTCGAATCTCCACCAGCGACCCGGCCGGCCTCCTCTCTGATGTGCTCGCGGCCGACGTCGGAGCGCAGCGGTCGAGTGATTGGAAACGGTGGACCGTTCGTCGGATCGTGCAAGGGGAGCGAGCACCCCTCACGACAGCGCTCGCAACGCTGCGATCCGAGCGCGACGCGCTCCTCGATCGTTTGGACAAACTCGTTCAACTCACTGAATTGCTTGTCGACGGCGTCGCCGCCGGCAACCTCACCCTCATCGGCACGGATGCCGACTCTGATTTCTCCCCGAAAGGAACCCACTGATGCCACCCCGCACGAAGACAAAGGTCGCCGCAGCGCCTTCAACCATGAAGGAACTGAAAGACACCCTGTGGAAGGCCGCCGACAAACTGCGCGGCTCGATGGACGCCTCCCAATACAAGGACGTCATCCTCGGTCT
>JAOPXA010000064.1 GCA_025965395.1 Nocardioidaceae bacterium
CGCCGACGGGTGACGACCGAAAATGCGGCCAGCAACGACCACATGATCGCGATCAACCGCGCAATGGGCTATCGGCACGTCGCTCACATTGGGGAGTTCATGCGCGATCTGTGACTGTAGGTGACTCGCGACTGCCCGTACGTGACTCGCGAGCGGTGGGTGGGGGTTAGAGCTTGCGCAGGCGGACCCACTTGACCGAGTGGTCTTGCGACTTGCGGAGCACGAGGTCGGCGCGCTGGCGGGTCGGCTTGATGTTGTCCTCGAGGTTGGGGCTGTTGATCGCATCCCACAGGGTCGACGCCTGCGCGACCGCCTCGTCGTCGCTGAGCGCGGCGTAGCGTTGGAAGTACGACTCCGGGTTCTGGAACGCGGTCTTGCGCAAGCTCAGGAACCGTTCAATATACCAATCGCGAATGTTGCGGCTGTTGGCATCGACGAAGATCGAGAAGTCGAAGAAGTCGCTCACCGCGAGCCCTGGTCGCCCGTCGCCACGACCCCGCGCTGGCTGCAGGACGTTGAGACCCTCCACGATCACGATGTCGGGATGCTCCAACGTGACGACCTCGTCGGTCACGTTGTAGACGAGGTGGGAGTAGACCGGCGCCTGCACGACGTCGCGTCCAGACTTGACGTCGATGATGAACCTCAGCAACGCCTTCTGGTCGTACGACTCGGGGAAGCCCTTGCGCAACAGCAGCCCGCGACGCTCGAGCTCTTCGTTGGGCAGCAAGAACCCGTCAGTCGTGACCAGCTCGACCCGGCTGTGCTGCTCCGAGTGCGACAAGAGCTCCTTCATGAGGCGGGCCGTGGTCGACTTGCCCACGGCCACCGAGCCAGCGATGCCGATCACGAACGGCGTGCGCTGGGGTTGTGGCCGATCGAGGAAGTTCTCCGTCGCGCGATAGAGATCGCCCGCGTGGTGGACGCGCATGCTGATCAGCTGCGTCAAGGGCAGATAGACCTGTCGCACCTCTTCAAGGTCAAGCTCGTCCCCGAGGCCGCGCACGCGCTCAATCTCCTCGGCGCTCAGCGGCGGGGGTGCGTCGCCCGCAAGCCGTGCCCAGGCATCCCGGTCAAGCTCGATATATGGCGAGGTGTCTCGGCGCATAGGGCCTATTCAACCGGTTCCCTTGCATTGGGCTCGACGTCGGTACCCTAGAACGTATGTGTGGCATCGTCGGATACGTAGGAGTTCGCTCCGGACTAGAAGTCGTGATGTCCGGATTGCGCCGCCTGGAGTACCGCGGCTATGACTCGGGCGGGGTCGCTCTCGTCTACGAGGGACGCATCGCCTCGGCCAAGAAGGCAGGCAAGCTCGCCAACCTCGACAGGGAGCTCGCCCTCCACCCGTTGCCGGACTCATCGACCGCGATCGGCCACACTCGCTGGGCGACCCATGGCGCGCCCAACGACCGCAACGCGCACCCACACCTCGACAGCTCAGGGTCTATCGCCGTCGTCCACAACGGCATCATCGAGAACATCGCCGAGATCCGCGCCAATCTCGAAGCGGCTGGCCACGAGATGGTGTCCGAGACCGACACCGAGACCGTCGCGCACTTGCTCCACGAAGAGCTCAAAGGCACGCATGACCTCGCCGAGGCGGTGCGCTCGGTATGCCGTCAGCTCGAAGGCGCCTTCACCTTGGTGATCGCGAGCGGCCGACATCCCGATCTTGTCGTCGGCGCGCGTCGCAACTCGCCCCTTGTGGTTGGCCGCGGCAAGGGCGAGAACTTCCTGGCCTCCGACGTGTCAGCGTTCATCGAGTACACCCGCGATGCCATCGAGCTCGGCCAGGACCAGGTCGTCTCGATCACGCCCGACGAGATCGTCGTCACCGACTTCTTCGGCAACCCTGCCGAGACCAAGGACTACTACGTCGACTGGGACATCTCGGCCGCCGAAAAGGGCGGCTACGACTGGTTCATGCTCAAGGAGATTGACGAGCAGCCCCAGGACGTCGCCGACACACTTCTCGGCCGCCACGATGCATCCGGTGCGCTCCAGCTCGACGAGATGCGCCTCTCCGACGACGAGCTTCGCGAGATCGACAAGATCATCGTCATCGCGTGCGGCACCTCGTTCTACGCCGGCCTGGTCGCGAAGTATGCGATCGAGCACTGGACCCGCATACCCTGCGAGGTCGAGCTCGCTTCAGAGTTCCGCTATCGCGACCCGATCGTCGACCGTTCGACGCTCGTCGTCACCATCAGCCAGTCGGGCGAGACCATGGACACCCTCATGGCGATCCGGTATGCCCGCCAGCAGCGCGCGAAGGTCTTGTCGATCTGCAACACCAACGGCTCGACGATCCCGCGCGAGTCCGACGCGGTGCTCTACACCCACGCCGGCCCCGAGATCGCCGTCGCCTCGACGAAGGGATTCCTCGCCCAGGTCGTCGCCTGCTACTTGCTCGGGCTCTATCTCGCGCAGATCCGCGGACTGAAGTATGGCGACGAGATCAGTCGCATCATGACTGACCTCGAGACCATGCCCGCCGCCATCCAGCGCGTGCTCGACGAGAGCGAGCCGGTGCGCCAACTTGCCAAGGAGCTCGCGGGCAGCAAGTCATTCCTGTTCCTCGGGCGGCATGTCGGCTACCCCGTCGCGCTCGAGGGCGCGCTCAAGCTGAAGGAGCTTGCCTACCTCCACGCTGAGGGGTTCGCTGCTGGCGAGCTCAAGCACGGACCCATCGCGCTGGTCGAGGAGGGCGTGCCGGTCTTCATCGTCGTGCCGCCCCGCGGCCGTGACCAAGTGCACGAGAAGGTGCTCAGCAACATTCAAGAAGTACGGGCGCGAGGTGCGCGCACCATCGTCCTCGTCGAGGACGGCGACGACAGCGTCGTGCCGTATGCCGATGAGCTGATCCGCCTGCCCAAAGTGCCAACGTTGCTCCAGCCGCTCGTCGCCACGGTGCCGTTGCAGATCTTCGCGTGTGCGTTGGCCACCGAGATGGGCCACGACGTCGATCAGCCGCGCAACCTCGCCAAGTCGGTGACCGTCGAATGATCGTCGGCATCGGGGTCGATGTCGTCGACATCGCGCGGCTCGAGTCCGCCATGGACCGCACCCCGTCCATGCGCGCGCGGCTCTTCGTGGGGTCGGAGCTGGGCCTTCAGCTGACGTCGCTCGCGGGCACGTATGCGGCCAAGGAGGCACTCGTCAAGGCGTTCAAGGGCCCCGCAGGCCTTTCGTGGCAGGACATCGAGGTCGTACGCGAGGCAAGTGGCGCTCCGTCGTTCGAGCTCTCCGATCGTGCGAGCCAACGCGCCAAAGAGCTCGGCATCGAGACCTTGCATCTCTCGATCAGCCACGACGGCGGCATGGCGACCGCCTTCGTCGTCGCCGAAGGGTAGGCAGCGACCGTGCTGCGCGCCCATGGCGTGGATCAGATCCGCGCTGCAGAAGAGCGGATGGCCGCCGGGCTCCCTGAAGGCGAGCTGATGCGTCGGGCCGCAGGCGGACTTGCCCACCTGCTCGCCGAGCTCTCGCCGGGTGAGTCCGTCCTCATGTTGATCGGCCCTGGAAACAACGGGGGAGATGCACTCTTTGCCGCCGCCCTTCTGCTCGATCGCGGAGTCAGAGTCGATCTGTGCCTGCTCGATGAGAAGAAGGCACACGTCGACGGACTTGCCGCTGCGCTGGCGGCGGGTGCCCAGGTCGTCGCTGCTCCGAGTGGCTATCGCGTCGTCGTCGATGCGCTGTTTGGCACAGGCGCGCGGCCAGGTTTGGAGGGTCTCGCGGCCGACTGGGCGGCGTGGGCCGGCGAGCACGCCAAGCGCGTCATCGCCGTTGACGTTCCTTCGGGTGTCGGTGTCGACAGTGCGACGCTGCCAGGCACTTTCGTACGAGCCGACCGCACGATCACCTTCGGCACGTACAAGGCGGCCCTGCTCGTGGATCCTGCGGCGTCTGTCTCGTCGAGCGCCGGCCAACGCGTCGCCGAACTCGTCGACATCGGCTTGACCCCGCACCTGGACGAGCCGCTGGTCGAGGCGTTGGAGGTGCGCGACGGTCTCCGTCTGCTCGACGCGGTGCGTCTGTCGGGTGGCGCTGTCCAGAAATACACCCGCGGCGTGGTCGGCGTCGCTGCGGGTTCGTCGACGTATGCGGGTGCGGCTCACCTGTGCGTGGCCGGGGCCCAGGCCGGGCCCGCGGGCATGGTGAGATTCGTTGGTTCGGTGGAGCTGTCAGCCCGAGTGGTCGATCGTGCTCCCGAGGTCGTGTCGGGACG
>JAOPXA010000103.1 GCA_025965395.1 Nocardioidaceae bacterium
TGTCCCCGCGGGCCGAACCAGCGCAACGAGGTCAGACTCGTTCAGTAACGCGTCTAGGCGAGCGCCCGAGACGTTCGCCGGAGCATTTCCCAGGACGGGAGGCTTCTCGGAGGCCGTGGCCGACTCGCTTGGTCTCACCGCAGGGCTGGTCGCGACAGCGCTCGGTGTCCCATCGTTGTCGCGCGTCAGGAGTGGCACGGCGATCGCGATGGCTATCACCGCGGCCGCCGCTGCTCCCAGGATCAGGCCCCAGCGAGGTCGCCTCCGGTGGGACGACATGATGTCGGCCAGTGTCGACTCGGCCACTGATTCGTCGTACTCATACGGCTTGGCGCGATAGCCCGCAGCCACCGCCAGGTCCCGCACCTCAAGCGCAAGTGCTTCGTTTTCTTCGTGGTCTTCAGCACTGCTGGGCATGCGACTCATCCTCCTCGACGAGCGAATGCCGGAGACGCTTGCGGGCCCGCATGAGACGCATCTTCACGGCGGCTTCGCTGCACTCAAGGATCGCGGCGATGTCGGGCCTGCTGAATCCGTCGACGATCAACGCCAAAAGCAGCCGATCGTCTTGGTCGAGCACCGAAAGGTCGACCGATGAGACAGCACGCTCGACGAAGGCGTCGGCGATGTCGGGCACAGGATCGGCGTCGCGTCCGACCGTCGTCACCAGCTTCAGCTTGAGCCTCAATTGACGCTCGCTGCTCCGACGACTGTTGCGGATGTGTCCTTCGGCGACGCGGTACGTGAGTGACCGAAGCTCGAGCCACCCTTGCGCGTCGGCGGGGGTCTTGACGCCCTTGCGCCAGATGGTCGCCATGGTCTCGGCTGACACCTCTTGAGCAACGTCCGGGCTGGTCAGGCGCGTCAAATAGCGCAGAAGTCCGGGAAACACATCCCGAAAAAATGTGGTGAATTCTGCAGCGTTCAAAGGCCCTCCCGTCAGCGGTCCAACCCTAGTACACGTCAGGCGTCAGCAAGGTGGCTCGATTCGCCGTGTTACCGAACACGCGATGCCGGACATCTAACCAGTGAGAGTTCGTGCAAGAACCGGCCTGGAGGGGATGGTTACCGTGAGTCCTGGATTCGTACGTGCGCTCGTCGCACTCTCGCTTGTTCCCGTGGCATTCGTCGGTTTCGGCGGCACCGCCCAAGCGGCACAGACGTGCGGAGCAGCGTCCAGCAGCTTCACCGGCGGATATTCGGCATTCTCGTCTGCGATCTTCGGCACGAGATCGCGCATCGAGTACAACAACCCCGACCTCTGTGGATCGGACGCGGATGGGCCCGGCATCAGCGTCGTGTGGTCCATGGTCACCGCGCCGTCGGACTCGAGCCCGACCAACAATGACCGCGTTGGCTGGGCCCAGACTGGCTATGGTCAGTTCGGTGGTGCGTCGGCATACACAACGGGCATCTGGAACTTCGCCCAGTGGACGCGCAAGTGCAAGAACGTCGGAACCTGCGGGTCGGACCTCGAGGACATCGTTCATACGGTCTACCTCGATCACCCCTCCGGCGCCCAGATGTATGCCAACGTCCTGCGCGCATCGGATGACTTCATTCACATGTATGTCGATGGCGTGGAGCTGACGAAGACTACTTACAACCCGGCGGGCGACTGGGATGCAGCGTGGCAGGGACAGTTCTTCGCCGAGACTCACGAAAAGTCGAGCGACGTGGTGGGCACGTCTACCGACGTCACCTCGATGGACTATCTCCAGAAGTACGACTCTGCTGGAGGCGTCGCCTTCTTCTCCACCATCAACGGCAGCACGACGAGCGGCACCCGCTACCACCGCAGTGCCTACAGCCCCACCGTCGGCGGCAACGGCCTCAAGATCTGGACCGATCCACTCTCGTGAAAGGGAAGATCCGCATGAATCGAACACGTCGACCTTTGACCGCGAGAGCTGTGCCCGTCGCGGTCGTATGCGCGGTGATCGCGGCCGCGTTCTATGTTCAGACGGCACACGCGCAGACGACTGAGCCAGACGCACCAACCGCCACCCAGCCCGCCGGAGAGCCAGCGCTGTCGATTAATCCGTTGCCTGTCTTGGCTGCGACGGAGTTGTCACAAGGGACGTTGAGGTCGCTTGTCGAGAATGGCACCGTCCTCGTCGTAGGCGATCCTGCGTCGTCCCATCCCGCCATCACCGAGGCCGAGGCGTTGCAGGTCGCGTCCGGCTCCTTCAGCTTCACCTCGCGACGTCAGCCCTCGGAGTCTGCATACGGGAGTCTTACGCTGCTCCACTACGGCAGGGAGACCGAGCCCGACACCACCAAGCCCTCGAAGATCGTGCCGATCATTGCCGATCGGCCCGTATGGTTCTTCGTCTTCCGGGGTGTCGAGATGCAGATCTTCGGTCCGTACCGTTCTGACGAGGACGCCGCGAAAGCTCCGACCACGTATCCGGGCAGCATATGGGTCGCGGTGGATGCGACTACCGGGAAGTCGCTGGGTGGCGAGTCCGTCGACTACTGACGAAGAATTCCTGCTCTACCGGGCGGGCGCACGCACCCTTGGGGTCCCGCTCCTGGTCTTTTGCGCGGTTGCCGCCGTGCTCACTGCCGCAGTCTGGGCCGTCTACCTAGGCGACGGCCCCCTGGGAATCTGGGCGTCGGTTGTCTTGTCAGTCGTGCTCGTCGTGGTTTGCGGAGCGATTGGCACGGCCACCCGGCGTGCGTGGTTGCGGGGGCCTGGTCAGAACGTCCTCTACGCGAAGCTGGATTCGCTGTCGGTGCGTCGACGCAACGAGACGGTGTGGGCGGTCGACCTCAAAACGGCAAAGTCGGTCCACCTCACCGGTACGTTCGGGATCGACGAGTTGTTCACTCTGGCGCATGTAAACCATCTCCCGCGCATCGTTGTCGACGGGCCTCTGCAGCAGAGCTCTCCGGCGCTGCTGATCTGGGGCAAGTCCG
>JAOPXA010000119.1 GCA_025965395.1 Nocardioidaceae bacterium
GTGCCGATCTTGTGCTTGCCGTCGGAGTAGTACGCCGTGGTGGTCTGCGTCTGGAAGTCAGCGTTGGCGTCGGGGATGCCGACCAGGCGATAGGCGACGAAAAGGGCCACGACGCCAAGGAAGAAGAACGTGAATCCGGTGACTACTACCCACTTGAGAACACGCTTCCAAGTCCACGGCTTGCGTGGCTTCTTGGCCTTGCGGGTGGTGGGTTTCGTGGTGCTCAAGACAGACTCAATCCTTACGTCATCACGGTGCAAACAGGCTGGTGGCGTCGGCTGCCCAGCACCAAGTGTGCACGGAAAACCTGAGATTTTGATAATTCCAAACGCCGTTTCACTCAGACGAGTGGTTCGTTTCACGGCAATCGATGGTCGCCAAGTGCTCGTTTTCGATGTATCGTATCGATATATCTACCGAAACATACGGCCAACAGAGGGTTACTGACAGTCATCATGGCAAAACGCGGCGCTTCACTCGAGTTTGCGGTCCTTGGACTGCTGCACGACGCGCCGATGCATGGCTACGAATTGCGCAAGCACGTCAATCTTCTGCTCGGCTGGACGCGCCTCTTGTCGTACGGCACGTTGTATCCCTGCCTCAAGGCTCTCGGCAAGGCCGGGTTCATCGAGACGGTGACTCCCGACGAGCCTCTCATCCGCGGCAAACGGCCCCGCATCGTCTACAAGCTCACCGCTGAAGGCAAGGACCACTTCGCAGCACTGCTCGAAGAGGCCGGGCCTGCCGCATGGGACGACGAGAACTTCAACATCCGCCTCGCGTTCTTCGCGAGCACGGACTCACCGACGCGAGTGCGCATCCTCGAAGGTCGACGCAGTCGGCTCGAGGAGCGTCTCGATGGTGTGCGCACGTCCACCCAGCGTGGTCGCGCTCGCGCCGACAAGTACACCCTGGAACTTCAACGACACGGGCTTGAGTCCGTCGAACGCGAAGTCACCTGGTTGACCGAATTGATCGAACAAGAACGCTCGGCGGGCAAGGGCGAAGATGTCCCCTCGTCGATCACCGAAGCGAAGTAATGAGCAACCAACCAACGAAGGAGAACCCATGGGTTCTGTACGCGTAGCAATTGTCGGTGTCGGCAACTGCGCCACCTCCCTGATTCAGGGCATCGAGTACTACCGGAACGCTGATGCAAGCAAGACGGTTCCCGGGCTCATGCACGTCGAGTTCGGCGAGTACCACGTCAGGGACATCGAGTTCGTCGCCGCATTCGACGTCGATGCCAAGAAGGTCGGCTTCGACCTTTCCGAGGCAACGACGGCCAGCGAGAACAACACGATCAAGATCGCTGACGTCGCGCCGACCGGCATCACCGTTCAACGCGGTCACACCCTCGACGGTCTCGGCAAATACTACCGCGAGACGATCGAAGAGGCCGATGGCGAAGGCGTCGACATCGTGCAGGTCCTCAAGGACTCCAAGGCAGACGTGCTCGTCTCATACCTCCCCGTGGGTTCGGAGATTGCCGACAAGTTCTACGCGCAGTGCGCGATCGACGCCAAGGTTGCGTTCGTCAACGCCCTTCCCGTCTTCATCGCCTCGGACCCTGTGTGGGCCAAGAAGTTCGAGGACGCTGGCGTCCCGATCATCGGCGACGACATCAAGAGCCAGGTAGGCGCCACCATCACCCACCGCGTGATGGCCAAGCTGTTCGAAGACCGCGGCGTCGTGCTCGACCGCACGTACCAGCTCAACGTCGGCGGCAACATGGACTTCAAGAACATGCTCGAGCGCGACCGGCTGGAGTCCAAGAAGGTCTCCAAGACCCAGGCCGTGACCTCCAACATCGGTCACGACCTCGGCGCCAAGAACGTTCACATCGGCCCCAGCGACTATGTCCAGTGGCTCGATGACCGCAAGTGGGCCTACGTCCGCCTTGAGGGTCGCGCATTCGGCGATGTGCCTCTGAACCTCGAGTACAAGCTCGAAGTATGGGACTCGCCCAACTCGGCCGGCATCATCATCGACGCGATCCGTGCGGCGAAGATCGCCAAGGACCGCGGAATCGGCGGAGCGCTCCTGAGCGCCTCCTCGTACCTCATGAAGAGCCCGCCCGAGCAGCGTCCCGACGACATCGGTCGCGCCAAGCTCGAGGGCTTCATCGCGGGCACCGAAGAGCGCTAAGCACCACCCGTACACCTCACGAAATCCGCTGAGAGTGACGAATTGGTCGCGACACACCGTGTTGCGAGAGCCAAAACGTCACTCCCAGCGGATTCGTGCGTTTTAGGTGCGGGCAGCCCACCAGGACTTCAGAGCCTCGGTGGCTGACTCTTGCGACATCGGACCCATGTCCATCCGCAGGTCGAGCAAGAATTTGTATGCTTCGCCGACCTCGCGCCCCGGTGAGATGCCGAGGATCTCGATGATCTGGTTGCCATCGAGGTCCGGCCGCATGGCCGACAGTTCCTCCTCCTGGGCCAGATACGCAATGCGCTCCTCCAGGTGGTCGTAGCTCGCGCGAAGGCGCGCCGCCTTGCGTTGGTTGCGCGTGGTGCAGTCCGCGCGGGTGAGTATGTGGAGCCGCTCGAGCTCATCGCCAGCATCGCGGACGTAGCGGCGCACGGCCGAGTCGCTCCAGTCGCCCGTGCCGTAGCCGTGAAACCTCAAGTGCAGCTCGATCAGCTCGGAGACCGCGTCGATCTCATCGTTGCTGTAGCGCAGCGCCTTCAGGCGTTTGCGGGCCAGCTTCGCGCCCACCACGTCGTGGTGATGGAACGTCACCACCCCACCCTCCACGAATTTGCGGGTCTTCGGCTTGCCGATGTCGTGCAGCAGTGCGGCCAGACGCACCACCAGGTCCGGCCCGCCGAGCCTGCCCTCGAGCTCGATCGCCTGGTCGAGGACCGTGAGCGAGTGCTCGTAGACGTCCTTGTGGCGGTGGTGCTCATCGCGCTCGAGGATCATCGCGGCCAGCTCGGGCAGGAACTCATCGGCCAGCTTGGTGTCGACCAGGACCCGAAGACCCTTGCGGGGGTTGCTGCTCAGGATGAGCTTGTTGAACTCGTCGCGCACGCGCTCGGCCGACACGATCGAGAGCCGCCCACGCATCTGCTCCATGGCGGCAAAAACGTCGGGGGCGACCTCAAAATCGAGCTGAGCGGCAAATCGCGCGGCTCGCATCATCCGGAGCGGGTCGTCGTCGAACGACTGCTCCGGCGTCACGGGCGTCCGGATCACCGAAGCCGCGAGATCGGACAACCCGTCGAACGGATCGACGAACGTACGGTCGGCAAGCGTGATCGCCATGGCGTTGATGGTGAAGTCGCGACGCGACAGATCGCCCTCCAACGTGTCGCCGAACTCGACGTCAGGTCGACGCGAATCGACCTCGTACGTGTCGGTGCGATACGTGGTGATCTCGAACTGCGCGCCCGCCTTGCGGCAACCAATGGTGCCGAAGTTGCGCCCCATGTCCCAGATCGCGTCCGCCCACCCGGTCAGCAACGCTTCGATGGTGTCCGGATGGGCAGACGTCGCGAAGTCCCAGTCGTTGCCGGTCCGTTCGAGCAACGCGTCACGCACGGGCCCGCCCACCAAGGCGAGCTCATGACCGGCCGCCGCAAATCGGTCGCCCAACTCCTGCAGCTGCGGAACGGCGTCGAAGAGGCGACTGATCTTCGCGAGTTGTGCGTCAGACAATCGGCTCGACATGTTGGCTGAGTCTACGACCCTGCTCGCCTTCGGTTTCCCAACGGAGGGGTTTGGGGGTGCATGCACCTAACATGGGCGGGTGAGAACCTTCGGTCGCGATGCCAACGCACGCGCCCGAATCCTGCTTCTGCTCGTCTTGGCTGCCCTGCTGAGCGTCACGGTGCTGGGCACTGCCGGCCCTTCCCCCGCCGCCACGAATGACCAAAAAGGCCTTGCTGTCACCCTCACGGCGCTCAGCCCCACCTACCTCAGCAAGGGTCAACCCGTCGTGCTTTCGGGGACGATCACCAACACGAGCGCCCACGTGTGGACCGACCTGCAGGCATACCTCGTGATTCCCCGGACGCCGTTCACGACGCGCAAGCAGATCGATGAGTTGCTCGCCGGTGACGCCAACGCCTATGCGGGCGAACGCGTCGTCGATCTCGAAGCCCTCGCCAAGCTCGGCAATCTGGCACCGGGCGAGACGCGCGGATTCTCGCTGACCGTCCCCTACGCATCGCTGGGCATCAGTGGAGCTGACGGCGTCTACCCCATCGGCGCCCAGGTCCTCGGCACCGACGACAAAGGCGAACGAAGCCCCCAGGCGATCGGCCGGGACTTCACGTTCATCCCCAAGCTCACCAACGCTGACCAGACGATGCTCCCCGCGTCGATCATCTGGCCGTTCCTGTCGCCGGTCTATCGACGCCCCGACGGCACGTATGAGGGCACCGATCGGTTGCTCAAGTCCATCAGCACCGACGGCCGCATGAGACGCGTGCTCGACATCGCGCGCAGCGCTCCCTCGAGCGCCGTGACGGCGATCATCGATCCTGCCCTCCTCACTGCGCTCAACGACATCGCGACCAACCAGGTCGGGCGACCGAGCGCACGCAAGCCCCCAGCGACCGACATTCCCGAGGCTCAGCGCACCGAGGTCCAGCGATTCCTCGACGATCTCCTGGCGTTCCTGCGTTCCAACTCGACCTGGGTCATCGGCTATGCCCGCCCCGACGTCCAGACACTCGCCGCCAGCGGCAGCCGCAGCACCAACCTCCGAGCCGGCGTCGACGACGCGACGAGCCAGACGTTGGCCGCATTCGGGATCAGTGGGCGCCGAGTCAGCTGGCCTGTCGGCGGCTTCTTGGCGTCCTCCTCCCTCCCCTACGTCCGGGGCGACGGCGACCAGCCCGCCATCGTCGCGCCGAGCTCGATCAAGGGTTGGAGCAGGCGCGACGGCTCCCTGCTCAAGGTGGACACCGGGTTGGGACCGGCTCCGATCGTGGTGGACGACCCGCTGATCATGGACAGCAACGAGACCAACACCGACTCAGCCCTCGCCGTGAGGCAACGCATCGTCAGCGAATCCGCCCTCGCCGTTCTTCAACGGTCGCTCGACCCGGACGCAGATTCGGACTCGACGCTCATCGTGAGTCCCACGTGGACACCGTCCGCCGATTGGCCCGCCGCCAACTTCTACTCCGCGTTCGACGTCCCTTGGCTAGCCCCCATCAGCGCGGAGTCCCGACTCGCCAACACGGTGCCTAAGCTCGACGGCTCGCTGCGGATCCCCTCCAAGGGCGCACCGGCGCTCATCTCCCAAGCACAGGTCTCCGCCGCCCGCCAGCTCGAGCGACGCGCCAGCGCCATCTCGTCGATCGCTGACGACGGTGACGCCATCTACTACAACCAGCTCGTCGCCCAAGCCCTATCTGGTCGATGGGCCAAGTCCCGCTCGGCTGGGGCCACCAACACCGAAGCGCAGACGGACCAGATCGACGCTGAGCTCTCCAAGGTCAAGATCGAGGGTCCGAAATCCGTCACCTTGTCGAGCACCAGCGGCCGCTTTCCGCTCACCATCACCAACGGTCTGTCCTCGGAGATCACCGTGGGCGTGCGCCTCAGGGCCCTTGACTCGACCTTGAAGATCCCTGACGTCAAGGCCATCACCGTGGGGCCGGATCAACGCGCCACCGTCACCGTCGACGTCGACGTCGACGACGTCCGTCGCGCCAACATCACGGCGACCTTGCTGGCACCTAGCGGCGCAGAGTTCGGTGATCCCGCCACGTTCGTCCTGCGCAGTAGCGCGCTAGGGCTTGTGATCTGGATCGGTATGGGCGTCGCCGGCGTGCTCGTCGTTGCCGCGATAGCGCGACGTTTCGTTCGCAAGCGCCAGCTCATGGGCACCGATGACTGACAGCTCACGCGGCCTCATCTCCGCGAGTGCCTGGATGGCCCTGGGCACCGTCGTGTCTCGCCTCACCGGCTTCATCCGCGCCGCATTGATCCTGGTGGTGCTGGGCACTGCCCTCAACGCCGACATCTTCACCGGGGCAAACACGGTCCCCAACGCCCTCTACATCCTGGTGGCGGGCGGGGTCTTCAACGTCGTCCTGGTGCCCCAGCTCATCCGCACGATGAGAAACGACGCAGACGGAGGCGAAGCGTACGCCAATCGGGTCGTGACCCTAGGCCTGCTGGTCCTTGCCGTCGCCACGGTCCTGCTCATCCTGCTCGTCCCTGCACTCATGCACCTGGCCTTCAACGGCAGGATCTACACGCCAAAGCTGGCCGGTCAACGCGAATCCGCCGAGACCCTCATGCGCCTCTGCATGCCCCAGGTCTTCTTCTATGGCGCCTTCGTGCTGCTCGGACAGATCCTCAACGCCCGCGAGCGGTTCGGCCCGATGATGTGGGCGCCGATCTCGAACAACGTGGTGTCGTGCGCCGTCCTGGGCATGTATGTGGTCCTGTTCGGCACCTCCAACAGCGGGGCGGGCTTCACCCACGGCCAAGAACTGCTGCTCGGGCTCGGCTCGACAGCCGGCATCGCCGTTCAGGCGTTGATCTTGGTGCCCTACCTGCGGGCGGCAGGCTTCACCTTCAGGCCGCGCTTCGACTTCCGCGGCGTGGGCCTGAGCCACACCCTCAAACTGGGCCTCTGGACGCTGTTCTTCATCATCGTCAATCAGATCGCCTTCTTCGTCGTGCAGCGCATCGCTACCGGCTCGACGGTGGATGCGGCGCTTGATGGCGGCGAGCCCGCCGGCTCAACGGTCTACCAGTTCGCCTTCTTGATCAGCCAGGTTCCTCACGGCGTCATCACCGTCTCGGTGGTCACGGCCGCCATACCGCTGCTCTCGCGCCTCGCCGCCGACCACCAATGGCCCGCGATGCGCAACGAGGTGGCCGGCTCCCTGCGCATTGTCCTCGTGGCCATCGCCCCCATCGCCGTGACCATCGCCTGTTTGGGCATGTCGCTCGGCACGTTGATGAACAGCCTGGCCGGTCTGCCAGAAGACTCCAACGCGATCGGTCACACGATCATGGCCTTTGCCCCCGCGATGGTCTTCTTCACGGTTCACTACCTCATGCTTCGCGGCTTCTACGCGTCCGAAGACACGCGCACGCCGTTCTTCATCCAGGTCGTGCTGTCGGTGGTCAACATCGGCCTCGCCGTCGCGCTGAGCTCCTTTGTCGACACCGGGCTCGTG
>JAOPXA010000159.1 GCA_025965395.1 Nocardioidaceae bacterium
TGTCCCACTCGCACCGACGTACGAAGCGTCGTTTTGATCCCAACATCCAGCGCGTGCGCGCCGTTGTAAACGGAACGCCCAAGCGTCTCAACGTCTGCACCTCCTGCCTGAAGGCCGGCAAGGTCCGCCGCTAGAACTCGCACCACCAGAAGCGCCCCCGCGTCCGCGCAGGGGCGCTTTGCTGCGTCCCCCGCCACCGCCCTGCTCCCCCTCCTCCTCCGCTGAGAGTGACGTTTTGGTCGCGCCGCGCCGGGGTCCAACAGCCAAAACGTCACTCCCAGCGGAGTTAGGGCGCTTTCGTACGTTTGGCGGGTCCTGCGCGCACATGCATGCGTTCGCCTTGCGGACCGAACAGGATGAGTAGCTCGACCGGGTTGCCGTCGGCGCTCCCCAACCAATGCGGGACGCGCGTGTCGAACTCGGCCGCCTCGCCGTGCGCCATGACGATGTCGTGCTCGGCGAGCGCCAGACGCAACTGACCCGACAGGACGTAGACCCACTCGAATCCCTCGTGCGTCTTCTGCTCGGGCTCTGTTTTTGTCGCCGCGAGGACGGCCCGGTATGCCTGCAGGCCTCCGGCTCGGGCACTCAGCGGGGTGAAGGTCGACTCGCCACGCCTGACCGCACCGCGCCGCACACGGGGATCCGCGACGGGTTCCTTGAGAAGCTCATCCATGGAGACGCCGAGCGCGCGCACGATCGGCACGAGCAGCTCGAGGCTCGGCTTGCGCTGGCCACTCTCGAGCCGCGAGAGGGTGCTGACCGAGATGCCCGTCGTGCGCGAGAGCTTGGCCAGGGTGACGTCCTTCTCGTTGCGGGCAGCCTTGAGGCGAGCGGCAACCGAGGCGATGACGGGTTCGATGTCCATGGGTCAATAGTTGCAGTATTGGCAAAACGGTTTGCTCATCGACGCCTACAGTCCCAGGCTGGAGGCATGAACACATACGACGTAGCCATTGTCGGCGGAGGCCCCGCCGGCCTCAGTGCAGCCACGGTCCTCGGCAGGATGCGCAGGAACGTCGTGCTGATCGATGCGGGCGAACCCGTCAACGCGGCCGCGGCCCATTCGCAGGGCTTTTTCACGCGCGACGGGGAGTCGCCTCTCAGGCTGCTCGAGCTGGGTCGGGCCGAGGCGGCTTCCTACGGCACGCGGATCATCGACGACTACGTGACCGAGATCGTGCCGGGCGGGTCATTCACGATCGTGACGGCCGGGGGCGAACGGCTCTCGGGCAACCAGGTCGTGCTTACGACGGGTGTACGAATGGAGTTCCCCGACATCATTGGGCTCGAGAAACACTGGGGCAATGATGTCGCGCACTGCCCGTTTTGTCATGGGTGGGAGCTTCGGGACCGTCCGACTGTGATGACCATGACGAAGCCGATGGAGATCCACAAGGCATTCATGATCGCTGAGCTGACCGACCAGCTCACCGTGCTCATCGCGACGGACGTCGATATGGATGCCGTCGACCAAGCGAGCATCGACAAGCTCGTCGCGCTCGGCGTGAGCCTTCGCCACGGCGACGCTCGAGAGTTCGTGTCCGAGGGTGGCGCGCTGTCTGGGGTAGAGCTGGCCGACGGGTCACTCATACCGGCCACGGGCGCATACATCTCACCTTCGATTGCGGGTGTATCTCCGCTTGCCGTGGCGTTGAACCTCGATCTCAACGACACGCCCATGGGTCTGGCCATCGCCACCGATGCGGCTGGCCGCACCAGCATGCCGGGCGTATGGGCTACGGGTCAGGCGGCGGATACCTCCATGCAGATCGTGACCTCGGCGGCGGGCGGTTACAAGCTTGCCGCCGAGATCTTCCGCTCGCTCCTCTGACCCCCTTCCTCCGGTGAGAGTGACGTTTTGGCTGTCAGACCACGGCGAGTCGCGACCAAAACGTCACTCTCAGCGGAAGGGGTGCGCATCGGAGTTCGTGAGGGGTCAGCGGAAGTGTTGGTGGCTCTCGCCCGGGTATGTGTCGCCGTCCACGGTCACACCTTCGCCGTCGAGCACCATGCCGATGCGGGTCCACCCCGTCGGCAACTCGGTCTGCGAGCTGAATGTCGCGACAAGCGCATAGTCGTCGCCACCGCTGAGAAGGAACGTCAGCGGATCGACGCCGAGCGCCTCGCCCACGGTCGCCACCGGCGCGGCGATCTCCAGCAGCCCAGACTCCAGGTTGATCGCGACACCACTCGCCCGCGCGATGTGCCCCAGATCGCCCAGCAAGCCGTCACTGACGTCAATCATCGACGTCGCCCCAGCGTTCGACGCTTGGGGCCCGGCTGCATACGGCGGGTGCGGCAGCCGATGCGCCTCGACGACCGCCTTCGGTGACCTAAAGCCCCGACTCAACGCCGCAAACCCAGCGCCAGCCCAACCAAGTCGGCCGGCAAAAGCAACCACGTCGCCGGGCATCGCTCCCCCACGTATGACAGGCCGGTGCGCCTCGCCCATGACCGTCACAGCGATCACGATCTGATCAGAAGCAGTCACGTCGCCACCGACGATCACGGCACCGACGTGCGACGCCTCTTCCACGAGGCCGCGGTTGAAGTCACGCACCCAGCCCATCGGCAGGATGCCGGGCACCCCGAAACCGACGGTCAGCGACCGCGCCACTCCACCCATGGCGGCGATGTCGGACAGGTTGACGGCGGCCGCCTTGCGACCCACTTCATACGCGCTCGACCAGTCGCGACGGAAGTGCCGACCCTCGATGAGGAGGTCGGTCGAGACGAGGTAGGTGCCGTCGACGACACTCAGGTGAGCAGCATCATCGCCAGGTCCGATGAGCACGTGCTCGGCGGTTCCTTGGGCGGCGCTGATCTCCGCGATGAGGCCAAACTCTCCGGCGTCTGCGACGGTGTCTCCAGTTTCCATACGGACATTCTCCCCGATCTGTCTGTGCGGTAACGTGAACGCGGCGCACGAAGCGCGCGATTCTTCACCACAAGCGCGACCACGGAGGAAAACGATGACCGTTCAGGCATACATCCTGATTCAGACCGAGGTCGGCAAGTCATCCGAAGTGGCACTCGCGATCGCCAAGATCAGCGGGATCACGATGTCCGAGGACGTCACCGGCCCGTATGACGTCATCGTCCGTGCCGAAGGCCCCACGATCGACGAGCTCGGCAAGACGGTCGTGTCGAAGGTGCAGTCCATCCCCGGCATCACGCGCACCCTGACGTGCCCCGTCGTCCACCTGTAGTCCTGCTGAGGGCGCTCGCCGCCGCGCTGGTGCTGGGCACCGTCGTCGGCTGCAGCGCACAGGTCGCGGTCAAGCCGTATGTGATCGATGAGGCTTCGATCGCTGCGTGCGACACGTTCTACCAGGACCTTCCCACGACGCTGGCGGGCCAAAAAAGCGCCGAGGTGGTCGCCGATCGGGCCGCAGCTTGGGGTGACCCGGCCATTATTGTGCGCTGCGGCGTCGAAGCACCCACTGCACTGACCCTTGACGCGCGCTGCGACTACGTCAGCGGCATTGGATGGTTCAGTGAGCGCGCGGGCAAGGACTACCTGTTCACGACCATCGGCCGTACGTTCTTCGTCAGCGTCCAGGTGCCAGCGGCGTATGAGCCTGCGGCCGACGTGCTCGTGGAGCTGGCCAAGCCGATCGCTGCGCACGACCCGGTCGTCAAGGACTGCGTCTAGCGCAAGCCCGTGTCCCGCTGGAGCGCCAGCTGGATGAGGCGATCGACCAGCTCGGCATACGGGACGCCGGACTTCTCCCACAGGGACGGGAACATCGAGAACGGCGTGAAGCCGGGCATCGTGTTGATCTCGTTGATCACCAGACCGTCGTCGGTCAGGAAGAAGTCGACCCGCGCCAAGCCCTCGCACGCAAGCGCCTCGAACGCGATCACGGCATAGCGCTGGATACGTTCGCGGATGCTGTCGGGGATGTCCGCCGGAACTTGGTTGATGCCGGAGCCGTCGAGATACTTGGACTCGAAGTCGTAGAACTCGTGGGCGGAGCCCACCGCAACGCTGATCTCACCCACGACGCTTGCCTCGGCGCTGCCGTCTGGCCGCTGAAGCACGCCGCACTCGAGCTCTCTTTTGCCCTTGGCGGCCGCCTCGATGATGACCTTGGGATCGAACTCGCGGGCCCGCTCGATCGCCGCGTCGATGTCTTCCCACTGGGAGACCATCGTGACGCCGGAGCTCGACCCCGCCCGCGCCGGCTTGACGAAGACCGGCAGGCCCAGGGCATTGATGCGGGCCAGCGACCGCTCGCGGCCACTTGGCCACTGGCGCGCCTGGATCGTGACGAACGGAAGCTGAGGCAGGCCCGCCGCAGCGAACTCGGTCTTGGCGAACGGCTTGTCCATGCCGACCGAGCTGGCGAGCACACCGGCACCGACGTAGCGGACGTTGACCATCTCGAGGAGGCCCTGGATGGTGCCGTCCTCGCCCCACGGCCCGTGCAGGAGAGGGAAGACCGCGTCGTAGGTCGAGAGTCGCTCCCACGGCACGGTGGGCCGGTCGTCACGCACCTCGGGGAGGGTGCCGGGAGCAAGATCGGGCCACGACGCATCGTCGGCAACCCAGCGCCCGTCGTGGGTGATGCCGATCGATTCGACGTCATACTTGTCGCGATCGATGACAGCGAGCACCTCGCGCGCGGTGAGGCAGGAGACGCCGTGCTCGCTAGACCGGCCACCGAAGACCACCGCGATGCGCGGGCGGGAAGACTGGATGTTCATCGGGTATGACCCTACCGGTGCGGACCGACGACGCGTCCGAGCCTCGAACGCGTCGCTCAGTCGAGCTCTGCCTTTGCTTGCCGCGTAATGAGTGACGACACCATGTCGCGGGGCGACATCGATCCGTCGATGAGAGCGGTGACGTGGGTGACAATGGGCATGTCGATGCCGTGCATCAACGCGAGCTCGGCCACTGACTGGCACGACTTGACGCCCTCGGCGACTTGACGCGTCTGGCCCATGACCTCGGCGATGGTCTGGCCCCGGCCGAGCTTCTCGCCGAACGAACGGTTGCGTGACAAGGGCGAGCCGCAGGTGGCAACGAGGTCGCCCATGCCGGCAAGGCCCGAGAAGGTCATCGGGTCCGCGCCCATCGCGATGCCGAGGCGGGCTGTCTCTGCGAGGCCACGCGTGATGACCGAGGCCTTGGTGTTGTCGCCGAACCCCAAGCCGACGCATACGCCGACAGCTAAGCCAATGATGTTCTTTGTCGTGCCAGCCAGCTCGCAGCCGATCACGTCGCCATTGGTGTAGGGGCGAAAAGCTGGTGAGTGCATGAGCTTTTGGAGGTTTTCGGCGACCCCTATGTCCTCACACGCGACGACGCTGGCAGCGGGCTCGCGGTTGGCGATCTCGCGCGCGAGGTTGGGGCCGGTGACGACGGCAATGCGCTCGGGTCCGGCGCCCGTGAGCTCGGCAATGACCTCGCTCATACGTTTGTGGGTGCCCAGCTCAATGCCCTTCATCAGGCTCACCAAAACGGCGTCCTTGGGGATGTCGGACCCCCAAGAG
>JAOPXA010000214.1 GCA_025965395.1 Nocardioidaceae bacterium
GCGTCCCAACTGAACGACTCCGCATGACGCACTGCCTTCTGGCTCATTGCCTCGCGCAGCTCCGGATCGGAGATGACGCTGTGCAGCGCCGATGCGTACGCCTCAGGGTCATGCCCCTCGACCAAGATGCCACTCACCCCGTCGGCCACGGCGGTCACAAGCCCACCCACCCGGGCCGCCACCACGGGCGTGCCACACGCCTGCGCCTCCAGGGCGACCAAACCGAAGGACTCGTTGTGGGACGGGACGCACACGACAGTTGCAGCGGCATACCACCGCGCCAGCTCGGCCTGGCTCACCGTCGGCACGAACCTGACCACATCCCTCAACCCAAGCTCCCCGACCAGCTCGGCCAACGCTGCCGGACGCGCGAGCCCCGCCCCGGACGCTCCCCCGACGATCGGCACGATCAGCTTCGCGCGCAAAGACGGGTCGCGCGCCATCAGCGCAGCCGCGGCGCGCACCAAGACGTCCGGCGCCTTGAGCGGTTGGATGCGCCCGGCGAACAACACGATCGAGGCATCGAGCGGCAAACCCAGCGACGTACGCGCCGCGTCTTGCCCCACAGCCTGGAAGATCTCAAGGTCGACCCCGGGATGGATCGTCTCGATCTTCGCCGGGTCCGCGCCATAGAGCTCGACGAGGTCGCGTGCTTCGTCGTCGGTGTTGGCAATCAGTCGATCGGCGAGGCGCACCAACTCGTCCTCCCCCACGATCCGACCGAGCGGCTCGGCCACATCGCCTGCGGCGAGCAGAGCATTCTTGACCTTGGCTGTCGTGTGCATCGTGTGTACGAGCGGCACCTGCCACCGTTCGCGCGCGACCGTGCCGACCTGGCCTGACAACCAGTAGTGCGTGTGGATGACGTCGAAATAGCCCGGGGCCTGCTCGACCTCGGCGCGCAGAACATCGCGTACGAACGAGCACAGCTGCGCAGGCAGATCTTCCTTGCTGAGTCCTTCGAACGGCCCTGCCGACACGTGGTGCACGCGAATGTTTTTGTATGCGTCGACGACCGGCTGCTGCTCGCTCGACGTCGCGCGCGTGAAGATCTCGACTGCAACACCGCGGGCGGCCAAGCGCCTCGACAGCTCGAGAACATACACGTTCATGCCGCCGGCGTCACCGAGACCCGGCTGTTCCAAAGGCGACGTATGCGCTGACAGCATCGCGACGCGGCGAATCGGGCGAAGGCTCACGTTGGACATCTTTCCCCATCTCGGACACTCGCAACGCTACGCCCTCACCGCAACCGCCGCACGGCATGCCATCCGTGCCAGTGGGATGATGGCGGTATGACTCTTGAGCCGCCCACCGCCGTCGTCACCGGAGCGAGCAGCGGCATCGGAGCCGCGAGTGCCCGCGCGCTCGCCGCTGCCGGATTCCACGTCGTGCTCGCCGCCCGACGCGTCGATCGGATCGAGGCTCTCGCGGCCGAGATCGGGGGCGAAGCGATCGCGTGCGACGTCACCCATCCCGACGACGTCGCCGCCCTTGCCAGCGCGGTCGGGGCGTCCCTCAACCTCCTCGTCAACAACGCCGGCGGCGCATACGGCATCGACCGCGTTGCCGTCGGCAAGGTCGAGGACTGGCGCGCGATGTACGAGGTCAACGTCATCGGCACGCTCCAAGTGACGCAGGCCCTGCTGCCGGCCCTGATCGCCAGTGGCGCCGGCACGATCATCAACATGGGCTCCATCGCCGGCCACGTCGCCTACGAGGGCGGGGGTGGCTACACGGCCGCGAAGCACGCCGTCGCGGTGATGACCGAGACGCTTCGCCTCGAGCTCAACGGCCAACCGGTGCGCATCAGCGAGATCGCGCCAGGCATGGTCCGCACGGAGGAGTTCTCGCTCAACCGATTGGGCGATCCCGACAAAGCTGCGGCCGTCTATCGCGGCGTTGCCGAGCCGCTCGTCGCTGACGACATCGCCGAGGCGGTGCGTTGGATCGCCACGCTCCCCCACCACGTCAACATCGACATGCTCACCATTAAGCCGCTCGCGCAGGCGTCCTCCACCAAGGTGCATCGCGAGGTCTAGTCAGCCCTTCGGCGTCGCGATGCCGGCGACGATCAGCTCCGCGAGTGCCTTGTATGCCGCGGAGTCATCGAGGCTCGTCGCGGCCTCGATCTCGCCGCGGTGGATGGATTCCATGACCTGGCCCGCCACCACGCCGACGAAGCTCGCGTTGAGGGCACCTATCTGGCCGGCGTCGATACCTTCGGCCACTAGCTCCTGGACCCGCTGGGCAGCGATCTGCGTGTTGGTCCTGTAGATCTCGCGAGCCGGCGCGAACGAGTCCAGGTCGGCGAAGAACGCGGCCGACGCGGGTGCCAGCTCCTGGGAGATCGCGTGGAGGTAGGTCCCGATCCGCTCGCTCGGATCACCCGGCCCGACCGTCACCGCATCGATCCGCTGGGCACTCTGGCGGAAGAACGCCCGCACGACGGCAACCACGATCTGCTCCTTGCTCGGCGCGATCGCATACAACGTCGTCTTCGAGCAGCGCAGGCGAGCGGCAAGGTCGGCGACACTGAAGGAGAGGAAGCCCTCGGCTAAGTAGATGTCGAGGAGCGAGTCGATCAGCTCATCGCGTCGCGTGACGGCGACTGCCGAGATCTCCATGACGACAACAGTACCAAGATGGAGACTCTGGTACTCAGTTTGGTACGGTGTCGGAGTCGACCATCGAGGAGTTCTTATGCCCGCCGAACGTGTGATGCCCAGCGACGAGGCCACCGACCTCATCGAGCTGACGCGAGACATCGTCCGCAAAGAGCTGTCCCCGGTGGTCGCCAGCACCGAGCGCGCCGAGGAGTTCCCTCGTGAGATCTTCCGCTTGCTGGGCCGCGCGGGCCTCTTGGGGCTGCCCTATCCCGAAGAGTTTGGTGGCGGCGGACAACCGTACGAGGTCTATCTCCAGGTTGTCGAGGAGATCGCGTATGCCTGGGCGAGCGTCGGTGTCGGCACGAGCGTGCATGCCCTGTCGTGCTTCGGACTGGCGACGTTCGGCACGCCCGAGCAACAGCAGACGTGGCTGCCCGACATGCTGGGCGGCGAGCTTCTGGGGGCCTATTGCCTGTCTGAGGCCCACGCCGGATCCGACCCTGCGGCGATGCGCACCAAGGCCGTCCGCGAGGGCGACGACTACGTGATGACCGGTGCCAAGGCCTGGACTACGCACGGCGGCCATGCCGACTTCTACAAGGTCATGGCGCGCACGAGCGACGACCGCAGCCGCGGGATCTCGTGCTTCCTGGTGCCCGCGAGCGCTGCCGGGCTCACCGCCGATCCGCCCGAGGGCAAGATGGGTCTGACCGGCTCCGCCACGGCCACGATGCAATTCGACCACGTACGCGTCCCCGCCGACCACCGCCTCGGCGACGAGGGGCAAGGCCTCCAGATCGCGCTTGCCGGGCTCGACTCGGGGCGCCTGGGCATTGCCGCAGTCGCCACCGGCCTGGCCCAGGGCGCGCTGGATCACGCGGTCGCCTATGCCAAAGAGCGGGAGACGTTCGGCAAGGCGATCATCGATCACCAGGGGCTGGGATTTGTGCTGGCCGACATGTCTGCTGCCGTCGAGAGCGCCCGCGCGACCTACTTGGCTGCGGCGCGACTCAAGGACCTCGGGCGCCCCTTCACCCGCCAGGCGTCAATCGCCAAGCTGATCGCCACCGACAACGCGATGAAGGTGACCACCGATGCCGTGCAGGTACTCGGCGGCTACGGATACACCCGTGACTTCCCGGTCGAGCGCTACATGCGCGAGGCCAAAGTCATGCAGATCTTCGAAGGCACCAACCAGATCCAGCGGCTCGTCATCAGCCGTTCACTCGCCCGCTAACCCGCACCGCACCCAAAGGACACCACCATGGACCTCGCCCACACCGCCGCGATCGTCACCGGAGGCGCATCCGGTCTCGGAGCAGCCACCGCCACCGCGCTCGCCGCTCACGGGGTGCAGGTGTATGCATTCGACCTGCCCCACAGCGTCGACAATGCTCCGGCGATCGACGGAGTCACCTACCTGCCGACCGACGTGACGAGCTGCGACCAGGTACGCGCGTCGATCGCCATGGTTGCGCAGTCCGATGTGCCCTTGCGTACGGTCGTCAACTGCGCCGGGATCGCACCCTCGATGCGCATCGTCGGGCGCAAAGGGGCCCACGACCTCGACGTCTTCGCGTCGACGATTCAGGTCAACCTGATCGGCACCTTCAACGTCCTCGCGACCGCTGCCGCGGTCATCGCCCAGACCGATCCAGACGCCAGCGGTCAGCGAGGCGTCATCATCAACACGGCCTCGATCGCCGCGTATGAGGGACAGATCGGCCAGGCGGCCTATGCGGCGTCCAAGGGCGGCATCGTGGGGCTCACGTTGCCAGCGGCACGCGACCTTGCGACATACGGGATCCGGGTCTGCACGATCGCGCCCGGCATCATGGACACCCCGATGCTCGCGGCATTCAGCGACGAGGTCCGGGCTGGCCTGGCGGCGGGTGTGCCGTTCCCCCAGCGGATGTGCGCCCCGGACGAGTTCGCCAAGCTCGTCACGATGATCATCGACCACGACTACCTCAACGGCGAGACCATCCGGATGGACGGCGCCCTGCGCATGGCCCCCCGCTAAACCAACCCCGTTCTGCCGCCCGTGGGGGAACCGTTATGGTCGCTCCTTTGTCCGAAAAGCGACCATATCGGTTCCGCCAGCGGAGGTCGGCGGGGCTAGCGGGCGGGCGGGTTGACGAACGCGTCGATCAAGGCCTTCGCCGCCGGGGAAGCGACGGCCCGCGCGATCGTCT
>JAOPXA010000231.1 GCA_025965395.1 Nocardioidaceae bacterium
GTTCTGGCAGGGGCTATCGCGGCGTTCGTCGAGACTGGCTATCACGGAGCCACGATGAGGGCCATCGCTGAGCGCGCTGGGATGAGTGTGCCGGGCGTCTATCACCACTACACGAGCAAGCACGACCTGCTAGTCCGAATCTTTGACATGACCATGGACGAACTCGACTGGCGTGTCGATGCCGCGCGCGCTGAGGGAGACCAACCTCTGCAGAGGCTTGCGTTGATTGTCGAGGCACTTGCTTTGTTCCATACGCTCAGATCCGACCTCGCGTTCATCGGGTCAAGTGAGATGCGAAGCCTGGAGCAACCGGACCGCGACCGCATCGCCGCCCGACGATCTGCGCTGCAGCATGCCATCGACGTCGAGATCGATGCCGCCTTGCGCAACGGCACAGCGACAACCCCAATGGCTCGAGAGGCCGGGCGCGCCATTGCCACCATGTGCACGTCGCTGCCGCAATGGTTCCGCCCAGGTGGCGCCACCACGCCGGAATCGATGGCTGTCGAGTGCGCGCGGCTCGCCGTCCGCATGGTCGGCGGCGAGGTGCGCTAACCGCTTCTTCCCACGCGGGCGGACGCTCATACCCACCATGGGTTGCTGACTCATCTCATGGGTTGCAACCCGTGAGATGCGCCAACAACCCATGGCCTCATGGGAATCCGACGGTGATGGGGGAGTGGGTTCGCGTGCTAGGAGTCTGTCGCTAGGATTGCCCAGGCACCCGATTTCTTCATCCACGCATTCAGCGTGTATTCTCGGATGTCGGCTTGCCCCTTTAGCTCAGTCGGCAGAGCGTTTCCATGGTAAGGAAAAGGTCTACGGTTCGATTCCGTAAAGGGGCTCTGAGTCACCGAGGGTTCGTCCCAAGGTTGGCTTGGTGGCGGGGTAGCTCAGGTGGTTAGAGCACACGGCTCATAATCGTGGTGTCGCGGGTTCGACTCCCGCCCCCGCTACACAGAACTTCATACATACGCGCAACACCCCCGCACCACTACGAAGAATGAGGCACCCTCGTGGCCAGCAAAAGCTCCGACGTTCGACCCAAGATCACCTTGGCGTGCACTGAGTGCAAAGAGCGCAACTACATCACCAAGAAGAACCGTCGCAACGATCCCGATCGCCTCGACATCAAGAAGTTCTGCCCGCGCTGCAAGTGCCATCGCGATCACCGCGAGACGCGCTAGCACCACGCACGCAGACAACGGCTCTTACCTGCCCGCGCAGGGAAGGGCCGTTTTTGCGATCCTGCTAGCGTCTCAGCTGTGAATCTGTCCGATTGCACGACGTTGCATCTCGGCGGTCCCGCTAGATCGGTCGTCGAGGTCACGAGCGAGGCCGAGTTCGTCGAAGCCGTACGCTCGGCCGATGCCGCCGGAGAGCCCGTCCTGATCGTGTCAGGTGGCAGCAATCTCGTCGTGTCCGACGAAGGATTCGCTGGCACCGTGATCCTCAACCGCTATCGCGGTGGATCGTATGAGTTCGACGCATGCAGCGGAGCGATGGTCACCGTCAACGCTGGCGACGACTGGGACGCCTTCGTGCGCATGACGCTCGAGCGTGGCTGGACCGGAGTCGAGGCCTTGTCAGGCATCCCCGGCCTCGTCGGATCAACGCCCATCCAGAACGTCGGCGCATACGGACAAGAGGTCAGCCAGACGATCGCGAGCGTCAAGACGTACGACCGGCACGAACGGGCCATTCGCACGTTCGCGGCTATTGACTGCGACTTCTCCTACCGGTCCAGCAGGTTCAAGGCCGAGGCCGATAGGTATGTCGTTCTGTCCGTGACCTTCCAGCTCAAGCAGGGCACGCTTGGAGCCCCAGTCCGCTATGCCGAGTTGGCGAAAGCTCTTGAAGTAGAGCTGGGGGAGCGGGCCCACGCTACCGCCGTGCGCGACGCGGTCCTCGCGCTGCGGCGCTCCAAAGGGATGGTGCTCGACGCCGAGGACCACGACACCTGGAGTGCTGGGTCGTTCTTCACCAACCCGATCTTGAGCGCTGAGCAAGCCGCCCACCTGCCTCCCGACGCACCGTCCTACTCGCAGCCGGACGGCTCGGTCAAGACCAGCGCCGCCTGGTTGATCGACCGCGCAGGGTTCGCCAAGGGCTATGCGCGCGGCGCGGCCTCGCTGTCGACCAAGCACACCCTGGCGCTGACCAATCGCGGCGGCGCCACCACCGCAGACCTCCTCGACCTCGCGCGCGAGGTGCGAGACGGGGTGCGTGACCGCTTCGGGGTGACCCTCGTCAACGAGCCCGTGCTGGTCGGCGTCAGCCTCTAGCCCGAACCCTCATACCCCCCACGATGTGGATACTTAGACGCGCATCCCGCCGTCTCGATAGGCGCGCAACTATCCACATCGCGGGGAAGGGGGGCGGCTACGGAGCAACCAGCGACGGCATCGTGTCGAACGTCGAGCCGTCGTTGTAGTAGGTCGTGTCTGAGGTAGTCGCCACGAGGACGACCACCAAGATGACGGCAACGATGGCGAGAAAAAGCAGCACCGTACCGATGATGCCGAGGATGAAGCCGGCTTTGGCCTCGCCTTCACCACTCCAGGTGTGAGGCATCTCGCGCATGTCCTTGAGGGCCCGATGGCCGACAATCCAGGCGAACGGTGCGCACAGGAGCGGCAGGAGGCAGACAAAGCCGCCCGCGACAGCCACGAGGCCGAGCACCAGTGCGGTCGTGGAGCTGGGATGCTTGGGCAAAATCGGGCGCCCGTACCCGTAAGGGGGCATCCCGGGCGGCGGCCCGTAGTACGGCTGTCCGGCAGGTGGTTGCTGGCCACCGTAGGGATTGTGTTGTCCGCCGTACGGATCGGGTTGCTCGGGGGTCGTCACGCTGCGGTCCTGTCGTCGCGGAGGCTG
>JAOPXA010000237.1 GCA_025965395.1 Nocardioidaceae bacterium
ATCTTGGCCGCGCCCGCACGACCCGTGTGCACGAGGATGAAGACGGTGCGTGCTTCTGTCATGAGGCCCTGCTCGCTAGTGGTCCGTGGGCAACAACGTGCTCGATCTGCTTGCGTTGCACCACCTCATTGCCATGTCGGAGCCAGCAGAAGTATTCAACATTGCCCGCAGGACCCGGTAGTGGGCTGGCAGCCAATCCGTGCGTGCCCCACCCGAGCGAGTGGGCACTCGCGCAGACGCGTTCGACCGACTCAATATGCAGGGCAGGCTCACGGACCACACCGTTCTTGCCCAGACGATCCTTGCCCACCTCGAACTGGGGCTTGATCATCAGGACCACATCACCTTCGTTAGTGCAAACGCTCAGAACTGCTGCCATGACCACAGTAAGGGAGATGAACGACAAATCGGAGACCACCAGGTCGACTGGCCCGCCGATAAGCTCGGTCGTGATCGACCGGATGTTCGTACGATCGTGGATCTCGACGCGATCGTCGGACTGAAGGGCCCAGACAAGCTGCCCGTAGCCGACATCGACTGCGATGACCCGCGCGGCACCTTCACGGAGCAGGACGTCGGTGAATCCGCCGGTCGAAGCGCCAGCATCCAGGCACCGCTTGCCGGAGATCGTGAGGCCCTGCGGCTTGAAGACCTCAAGCGCGCCCAGCAATTTGTAGGCGCCTCTGGAGGCAAATCGTGGGCCTTGCTCTTCGGTGACCCGGATGGCCTGATCGGTCGTCACCCCGGTCGCAGACTTGGTTGCGATGGACCCAGCGACGGTGACGATGCCCTGCTCGATCAACTCGCTCGCATGCTCACGCGACTGCGCCAGACCCCGGCGCACCAACTCAGCGTCGAGCCGAAGCCGGCGACTCATCGAGGCGGTGTCTCACTGCCCGTGGGCTGTCCGGCGTGTGCGAGCGCGTCACGAAGGCCGGCGTGCACCGCGTCATAGACCTGGGGATGTTCGTGAATGTCGAGCGTCTCGAGCACCTCCAACAGGGCCAGGGCTTTGTCCACCGGCTCGACGCCAGTCTCCACCCATGCCGGAGTCTCTGCCTCGAAAGGAGGCTCGACCTGCGGTTCGTCACTCATGCCTTCATCATCTCATCCAAAATCGCTTGAGGCTGGGCCATATCGAGCTTGTCGCCGCCACGATCCAGATAGGACCAGGCCAGGGCGACGGTCGCGCGGAGCACCGACGTGATGTCTTCGGCCACGTCGCGCACGCGGACCCTCCCGAAGGTGTGGTGAACGACCACTTCTCCACAATGGGCCGAGTCGCCGTGAACCTCGACGGGAAGCTGAGGTGCCAGGAGCCCGCGCAGATCGGGGGCAACATAGCTGGGCCGTTCGTCGTCTGTGGCGTGGGCGACTTTTGCGAGATCCGTGACACCGGTAAAGACCAGCAAGCTGTCGGCACCAGCGGTGTTGGCACCTTTGATGTCGGTGTCCAGCCGATCACCCACCACGATCGGTCGCTCACCGCCCACGCGCAAGAGCGTCTCGCGAAAAAGTGCGATCTCCGGCTTGCCTGCCACTATCGGCTTCTTGCCTGTTGTCGAAGCAATGATCCACACCAACGTGCCGTTGCCGGGTGCGTGGCCTCGAGGCGTCGGAATCGACAAATCGGTGTTGCTGGCGATCCACGGGAGACCAGCGGCAACGGCGAACGTACCTTCGGCCAGGAGACGCCAGCTCACGTCGGGGTGAAACCCCTGGACGACACCCGCGGTCTCCCCTTCCACATAGGTCGATGTCGCGGTCAGTCCGTGTTCGGCGAGTGCGGCGATAAGCCCTTTGCCGCCCACCACCAAGACATCCGACCCCGCCGGAACCTCCGCGGCAATCAAACGGGCTGCGGCCTGCGCAGAGGTCACCACGTCGCCAGGCTTGACGTCAGGCATACCCATCTTGTCGAGCTTGGCGGCAATGTTGTCCGGCGTGCGTGATGCGTTGTTGGTGACGTATGCCAAGTGCATTCCGCCCGCCGCCGCTGTGCCCAGAGAACTGGCGGCGTGGTCGACCGCGAACTCGCCGACGTAGACGACGCCATCGAGATCGAGCATCGCCAGGTCGTATGCGGAGCAGAGCGGTGTCTCAGAAGACTTCAGGTGGGGTCGACCTGCGCGCGAGGTTGTGGCCATGCAGACGACATTAGTGCAGGGAGTCGACGGGTTTGCAGGTGTCTACCTCGACGCTGACGTAGCTCATCGGCGACCCTTGCTGGCGCTGGAACCGTCTGCGCAGAGCACCTTCCACCACCACCTGCTGGCGCTCGGTTAGGCGGAGTGCGGCTTTGCGCGTCCGGGCCGTCCAAGCGGTGCAGTCGAAGGTGTCGACCAGTTGTTTGCTCACCGTGCGCTTGTCCTTGCTACGCGGCACCGTCAAGCGAAAGCTGACGATGAGATCCCCGCTGGGCAGCTCGCGCTCGACGGGAAGGCCAGTGACATGGCCACGAAGCTTGACGATGTTGTTGTGATCATCCATAGACATGACTGTCGTGCAGGCGACGCCCGCACGACAGTCATGAATTCAGCGCTGTGGACAACTAGCTCCACCGCACACCCTGTGGACTACTTCTGGAGCTCAGCCGCCCGCGCCTCGGCGTCGGTCTGCTTGTTCCCATCGACGGCCACCGTGCGGTGGAACCACTCCAACGCCTCGTCCTTGCGCCCAGCATCAAGCAGAGCGTCCGCGTACGCGTACCGCAGTCGCGCCACCCACTCGGCACGTGACTTGGTATGAAGAGGCTCGGTCTCGAGCAAACGGACAGCGGCTTCCGCCTGACCAAGGTCGCGACGCGCGCCTGCGACGACGATCGACAGCTCGATCTGCCCTGCATCGTCGAGCTTTCCGCGCACCTCAGGAGTGTCCATCTTGATGGCCTTTTCCGGACGCTTCAAGGCACGCTCGCAGTCCGCCATCATCGGCGTGTAGTACATGCCACCATTCATGCGCTTAGCAGCCCGGAGCTCTGACAACGCCTCGGCATACTTGCCGGCCGCATAGGCCGTCTCCCCACACGCTTCACGGACCACTGCGGTGCGCGTCGCGCGGGCACGAGCAGCAAGGGCGTGCTTGTAGGCCGTTTCTGGATCTTCCTCCAGCAGCATCCCCGCCATCACTAGGTGGCGTGCAATACGGTCGACCAGCTTGTCGGGGAGGCCGTTGAGCATCCGCAGGACGTGCTTGTCCAGGTCCTTCGCAGCCACGTCGTCCGGGATCGGTGGGCCGTCGTACACCTGCTGATCCGCAGTGCGGTCAGGCGAGTCAGGGCGCTCGAAACGATCACGCCCGCCTCCGTTGCGGTCGCCCGCGCGCG
>JAOPXA010000248.1 GCA_025965395.1 Nocardioidaceae bacterium
CAAGGAGGAGGGCGTCGATCTCGAAAAGGTGGTCATCGGCCACTGCGGTGACTCCACCGACGCCGACTATCTCTGCAAGGTTGCTGACGCAGGGTCGATGCTTGGGATGGACCGGTTCGGTGCCGACATGTCGACGCCGTTCGAAGACCGCGTCAACATCGTGGTCGAGATGGCGCGCCGCGGCTATGCCGAGAAGATGGTGCTGGCTCATGACTATGCGTGCTGCCAGTTCATGTTCAAGCCCGAGGCGGTGCGTGCCCTCATGCCGAGGTTCTCGCTCACGCACATCTCTCACGACGTGATCCCGGCTCTGCTCGAGCGTGGCGTCACCGAAGCGCAGGTCGAGTCCATGCTGGTCGACAACCCCATGCGCCACTTCAGCTAGGACGGATCCCTCTTCTCCACGATTTGGATGGTTGTACGCGTATCGAGTCGCCGCAATACGCGTATGAGTATCCAAATCTTGGGGGATGGGGGAGGCGGTGCGTCGGGCTAGGACGGATCCCTCAGCGCGGCCAGGCGGTCAATCTCGCGCCAGAAGCCACTTACGGTGTCGTCGATGATCTGCCTGACGGTCTCGACCTTGTGAATCAGGCCCGAGCTCTCGCCTGCTGGCCCCGAGGTGTTGTCGACGTCGCCATCAATGTAGAGGTCCTGAAGCACCGATCGGGTGGGGCGTCGTTCGCGGCGGCCTTCGTGGGCCTCGATCGCGTACTCGGTCTTGAGTCCGCGGAACCTTGCTCGAGGCGGCAAGTCAGTGATGAGCGTGCCGGCGGACGGCGCGGCCACGATCGCGTCCTTGTAGTTGGCATGCACGGGACTTTCGGCGGAGGCGACGAAACGCGTGCCCATGGCGACACCCTCGGCGCCGAGCGCGAAGGCGGCGGCCATGCCTCGGCCGTCGACGATGCCGCCGGCCGCGACGATCGGCACGTCGACGTTCTCGCGTACAGCCTGAAGGAGCGCGAAGCTATGGATCTCGTCCGGATTGCGGATGCCTGCGCTCTCTGCGCCCTCGACCACGACACCGTCGACGCCTGCCGCCACGGCCTTGATCGCGCCATGGAGTGTGGCAGTGGCGTGATAAACGATCACGCCGGCGTTCTTGAGCTGCTCGATGTAGCGGCTGGGGTCACCGGCCGACGTCGTCACAAAGCGGATGCCCTGATCGAGGAGCCACGCGATGATGGCTTTTTCCTCGTCGAGATCGCGCTTGAGCATCTGCACCGGCAGGTTGACACCGAACGGCTTGTCGGTGGCTTTGCGGATCGCGGTGAACTCGTGGGTCGTCACATTGAGGTCCGCTGACGAGGTCTCGAGAAGCCCTAGGCCGCCCGCCTCGGCGACCGCCGCAACGAGCGGAGCGCGCGCAATAAACGTCATGGGAGCTTGGAAAATCGGATAGGCGACGCCGGTATGCGCGACGACTCGATTGCCGTGGAACACGTTGGCTTCTTTCGACGAGGGTGACCTCATCTTGCCACAGGGCCCGCTAATCAGTTGATTCATTTATCGAACTGCCTTGCGTGGGCATATTGAACGTGTGATGCTTGACACATGACTCAACTTGCACATAAAGACGCCCTTGACGATGCGGTCACCACCGCCGGAAAGCCTATGGTTGCTGGCGACCCACTCCAGCTCGCCGAGGGTCTGAGCGCTCATATCCAGTCGCTGTCCCAGGAGATGGAAGACAACGGCCGGATCGACGACGGTGTGGCGCAAGCCATCGCCGATGCGGGCATCCAGGCGATGTCCCTTCCTGCGGTTCTGGGCGGTGCGGAGGCCAGCCCTGCGGAGATCCTTGACGTCGTGAGTGCGCTCGCCTATGCGGACGGGTCGACGGGCTGGGCCACGATGGCCTCGCAGGCCGCGATCGGCGTCTTCGGCGCCACCATGCCCGAGGCGGGCATCAAGGCGATCCTTGCCAGCGACAACTACTTGATGGCTGGCCTCGGAGGGCCCACGGGCACCGCGCGTCGCGTCGACGGCGGCTACATCGTCAAGGGACGGCACGCGTTCGCCAGCGGCAGTGCCCACGCAGGCTGGATCCACGCGGGATTCTTTGAGGTAGACGAGAACGGCAAGCTGCTCAAGGGCCCCAACGGCGGCCCGATCGCGGTCACCGCAATCTTCCCTCGCTCGAAGGTCAACTTGCTGGGCAACTGGGACGTGTTGGGTCTCGTCGCCACCACGAGCGTCGACTACGAGGTCCCCGAGCAGTTCGTCAGCGACGACTTTGCGTTCGACGCCACCCAGATCCAGCGCGGAGGCCCGCTCTACGCGATGGGCTTGAAAGCCCTGACGGGGACCGGCCATGCTGGCTTCGCCCTAGGTGTTGCCAAGCGTGCGCTTGACGAGTTCAAGGTGCTGGCACAGACCTCCAAGCGTCCGCCGGCAGGCACGCTGAACATGCATGACACTATCCAGCGCGATTTCGCTCGCTGGCACGCGATCTACAAGTCGTCCAAGGCGTTCATCTACGACTCGTACACGACTCTCTACGAGGTAGCGAAGGCAGGCGGCGACAAGACGCCTGAGCTTCAGGCCGACTGCCGTCTCTCGCTTACCGATGGCACCTACCGTCTCGCCGAGATGGTGCGCGAGGTCTACATGGCTACGGGTAGCCAGGGCCTGCGCAATGGCAGCGTGATTCAGCGCTGCATGCGCGACCTGCACGCAGGCACGCAGCACATGCTCACCAACGAGCACATCTACGTCGAGGCTGGCCGTGTCTACCTCGATGTGCCCGGTCTCACACCCGCGCATACACAGTTGATGACGGTGCTCTTCACGCCGCCGCTGCCGTAGAGCATTACTGCATCCGCAGACTCGGATCGTGAGGGCCTTTCGGTTCGACCCACAGGTCGATCGCGAGGCCCTCTTCCGTTCCGCCGTTGAGGTAGATGCTGAAGTCGGTGACCCCGGCCGCTTCGAGCACGTCGTCGTCGATGAGGAACTGCCCGGTGTATTCGCGGCTTGGCTTGGTGAAGATCTCGTACGCCGCGTCGGCCATGATCGCGGGCTTGCGCGAGTGAGCCAGCATCTCCGGACCCTGGATGTAGGCGACCGCGGCGGTGCTGACCGCGGTGCGTGGCCAAAGCGAGTTGGCCGCGATGCCCTCGTCGCGCAGCTCTTCGGACAGACCGAGCGTCACGAGGCTCATGCCGTACTTCGCCATCGTGTAGGCCGTGTGCTGCTTGAACCACTTGGGGTCGAGCGAGATCGGCGGCGACAGGGTCAAGATATGCGGGTTGGTGGACGCGCGAAGATGCGGAATCGAGAACTTCGCCAAGAGGAACGAACCGCGGGCGTTGATGTCGTTCATGAGGTCGTACTTCTTCATGGTGATGTCTTCGGTGCGCGACAGGTCGATCGCGCTGGCGTTGTTGACAACGATGTCGATCCCGCCAAATGCCTCGACGGTCTTCGCCACCGCATCTTCGACGAATGCGTCGTCGCGAACGTCGCCCACGAGTGCAAGCGCTCTGCCGCCGGCCGCTTCGATGGCCGCAGCTGCGGTGTAGATCGTGCCGGGGAGCGTGGGATGGGGCTCGGTCGTCTTGGCGAGCAGGGCAACGTTGGCGCCGTCACGAGCGGCACGAAGCGCGATCGCCTCACCGATTCCGCGGCTTCCGCCGGACATGATGATGGTCTTACCTGCAAGCGACATGCGATCCCTCATCCGTGGGTAGGCGTCCGATGGTGGTGTCTATCGTTCGGACAGCAGCGTACCGCCGACCGACCAGTCCTCAGGCTTCACCTGATTGATCGTCACCCAGACGCTCGACGGCGCTTTGCCGGAAGCTTGGGCGTATGCAGCGGTGACCGCCTCAGCAATCAGGCGATTTCGCTCGGGATCGCTGGGCAGCGTGTGGCTGATCTGGATGAAAGGCATGGGGGTCCTCGGCGGGGTCGGGCGGGCTCATGTGATTGTTGCCGTCTGGGATTGAATGCGTCAATACTGACCCCAGTGGTTGAGGAGGACCCCATGAACGCGGATTCGCCGGACTGGTTCGATGAGGCGCTGGCGCGCCCCTTCGACCAGCTGGACGTCGTCGTCGATGGCGCGCGGATCGCCTATCGCGCCTGGGGCAAACCGGACGCGCCCTGCGTGGTCCTCGTCCACGGTGGCGCCGCGCACTCGGGTTGGTGGGACCACGTCGCGCCCTACGTCAGCAACGATCAACGCGTTGTTGCGCTGGATCTTTCGGGACACGGCGACAGCGACCACCGTGAGGCATACTCGCTCGAGCAGTGGGCCAAAGAGGTCATGGCGGTCGCCGGAGCGCAAGCCAGCACGGCCGCACCGATCGTCTTCGGGCACAGCATGGGTGGCTTTGTCGCTCTCACCGCCGGGATGATCTTCGGCACGGAACTCCTCGGTGTGCTGGCTATCGATTCGCCGGTGAGGGAGATGTCAGCCGAGACACGGGAGGTCCACGCACGCGGCGGCAAGACCTTTGGTGCACGGGTCTACCCCACCAAGGACGAGATCGTCGGGCGCTTCCGCACTGTCCCTCCCGATGCTTCGACCCTCGCGTACGTCTGCCGTCACATCGCCGAGCAGTCCGTCCACGAGGTCGAGGGAGGCTGGACCTGGAAGTTCGATGCCAAGATCTTTTTGCGCTCCTACATGGAGCCGGCTGACATCGCTGAGGTGGCGTGTCATGTCGCGCTCATCCGCGGTGAACGCGGCATCGCCACCACCGATCTCAACAGGGAGGTGATCGAACGTCTGGGTGGGCACGTTCCGATCTCTCTCGTGCCGGACTCGGGTCATCACATCATGCTCGATCAACCCATTGCGCTGATCGCGGCGCTTCTCACCCTGACCGCCCAATGGAGGGCCCGATGAGCGACCACATCGTGATCACGACCGTTGATGGCGTGCTGCGCATCGTCATCAACCGGCCCCAGCAGCTAGGTGCCGTGACGGGGCACATGCTCGACGCCGCGGCCGACGCGATCGAGAGTGCTGGCACCTCGGTGCGCGTGGTGGTCATCACCGGCACCGGTCGCGCGTTCTGCTCGGGCGCCGACCTCGCTACGCCCGCTTCGGAGGGCGGCAGCGTGCTCGCCGGCGGCAATCGGCTCATCCTCGCGATGACGGCGGCTCCGTTCCCCGTGATCGCAGCGATCAATGGGCTGGCGGCCGGGATAGGTGCCTCGATCGCCCTGGCAGCGGATCTGACACTGGCGGTCGACACCTCATACTTCCTGCTTGCTTTCGTCAACATCGGACTCATGCCTGATGGGGGAGCGACCGAGTTGGTAGCTGCGTCTATCGGCCGCGCTCGCGCCAATCGGATGGCGTTGCTCGGCGAGCGAGTCCAGGCTCCCGTTGCGGCCGAGATCGGCTTGATCCACAAGTCACTCGCGTCAGAGGCGTATGAGGAGGAGCTCGCCCTGCTTGTCGACAAACTCGCGCACGGGCCCACGCGCGCCTATGCCGCGACCAAGAAGGCACTCAACGCCAACACGTTGTCGCGCCTCGCGGAAAGCATCGAGCGCGAGAGTCTGGGTCAGGCCGAGCTGGTCGCGTCGGCGGACTACGCCGAAGGCAAGGCAGCCTTCCTGGAGAAGCGCCCTGCGCGGTTCACCGGCAACTGAGCGCTAGCCGCGAATGCCGCCGACGCCGAGCACGGCGGCAAGTCCCAGGGCGCTGCGTGGGTGGTAGCCAGACGTCCAGAGACCCCCGTGTGCCGCGTGGTGCGCCTCGTCGAGCCAGGGTTCGGCGAGCGCGGGTGAGCCGGTGTGGAGGTCATGCACGAGCAAGGCGGCCATCAACGTGTTGCTCGTCGCGGGCTCGAACACCTCGACGCCGAACCGGTGGGCGCCCGCATACGCGGCCGCCAGGGCCTTGTTCTTGACCACTGATCGTGTGCGTGTGGCTGGTGCGACATTCATCGAGACGGTCGTGCCCACGTGGCGGGCGGCGGTCGCGCGCCAGCGATGGATGCGCTTGGCCAGCGCGTAGTTGGGACCCTGTTGGGGCACCAGCGCGTCGCAGATGCCGGGGTCGGCGTCGGGTGGGTAGTTGCGCTGCAAGAGCGCACCTCGGCTGACGAGGCGCAGTGGGCGGCGAACGACCTTGGCGACGCCGCGCTTGGCATACTCGGCGTTGGCCCGCGCGACATCGTCCGCCGGCACGGCAAACACGTCTGTGGGTGTGGCCAGGAAGGCGAGTGCGGTGTCGGGGCGTCGTGCGACGAGGTGTTGGGCGATGGCGTCGCCGGCCATCGCAACGCGTACGTGGGTGGCGCCATCGGCGTAGCAGTAGTTGCCAAGCACCAGGCGGCCGTCGAGCTCGTCGAGCCAACGGGCGAGCTCGGGGAGCTCGTGAATGAGGTCAGCGCCGTGGGTCGATCCTTCGCGGGTGGGCAGGTGGACGACTCCTGCGCCGCTCGCCGCCAACTGGCCGATCCTTTCCTGCAGGTCGGGACGCGGCAGGTCGACCGCGA
>JAOPXA010000270.1 GCA_025965395.1 Nocardioidaceae bacterium
CGATCATGGGCCTCCTTCTTGCCGCCGTGCTGGGCGCGCAGTTCTCGCTCCGCCGCTACGTACCGGCGGTCTACTGGCTGGCCGTCGTGCTCATCAGCGTCGTGGGCACGCTGTTTTCCGACAACCTGGTCGACAACCTCGGAGTGAGCCTCTGGACGACGACCGCGGTGTTCGGCATCTGCCTCATCGCGACGTTTATCGCCTGGTACCGCACCGAGCACACCCTGTCGATCCACACGATCAACACGCGGCGTCGCGAGGCGTTCTACTGGCTCACGATCCTGTTCACCTTCGCGCTGGGCACGTCGGCGGGAGACCTCGTGGCCGAAAAGCTGGCGCTGGGCTATCTCCCCTCCGCGGCGATCTTCGGAGGCATCATTGCGCTCATCACCCTGGCCTACTTCAAGTTCAACGTGAACGCCGTGCTCGCCTTCTGGGCCGCCTACATCTTGACCCGGCCCTTCGGCGCATCGATGGGTGACTACCTGACCGCCTCGCGCGCCGACGGAGGTCTGGGGCTCGGCACGAACGGCACCAGCGCGATCTTCCTGGTCGTGATCGTTGCCGCGGTCGGTTTCTTCACCCTCCAGTCACGGCGCGAGGACGCCCAGATGAGCCTCTCCGCCGCGTGAGGGAGACCTTCATCCACCTTCGTCGCCCTCGGGTGCGCGACATCGCCGTCCCTGCAGCTATCACTGCTGCGGTGAGCGGCGGAGTCGTGCTCCTGGCGACGTACGCGCACAGCGACGAGAGTCTCGACGCACGGATCGCTTCGGATGTCGTCGACCTCCGCAACGCCTCCCTGACTCGCGGTGCCCACCTGCTGACCTTCGCGGGCAGCGAGGCCGTGATCGGCCTCCTGGCGCTGCTCCTCATCATCTCGCTCCTCCAGCGTCGCGGACCCTTGTATGCCGGGCTCGCCGCGCTGGCCATGGCGGTCTCGGCCGTTCTCACGGTCGGCGTCAAGCTTGTCGTCGCGCGTGACCGACCGGGAGGCACGGTTAGGCTCGGAGTCGTCGACCACAGCTACTCGTTCCCGTCCGGCCACACTCTCAACTCGGCGGTGTTCCTCGGCCTGGTCGTGCTGCTTCTGCTCCCCTTGGTGGCCAGCCGCGCGGTGCGGGTCGTTGCCACTCTGGTCGCGCTTGCGCTCGCGGCGGGGATCGGGTGGAGCCGGGTCTACCTGGGCTACCACTGGGCTACGGACGTCATCACGTCCTGGCTCATCGCAGTCGCGATCCTCACGATCGTGCACGCCGTGACGCACCTCGATGTGAGTACGGGAGCACCAAAAGTGGCACACTGCTGCGGCGGTCAGGACCGAACCCGTAGCGTTAGCACATGATCGATGCGCTCAAGCCGCTCCTGGACTCCCTCGGTCCGGCTGCACTCTTTTTGGTGATGGGCGTGGTCTTCGCTGAGACCGGACTTCTGATCGGGTTCTTCCTGCCCGGCGACTCTCTTCTTTTCCTTGCTGGCGCCTTCGTGGCATCGGACACGATCAACGTGCCTCTGTGGCTCCTCATGCTGGGCGTCTTCGTGGCCGCAGTCGCCGGCGATCAGGTCGGATACTCCATCGGCCGACACTTCGGTCCCCGCATCTTTTCGCGGCCGAACTCGCGCATCTTCTCCCAAGAGCACGCCCAACGCGCCCAGAAGTTCTTCGAGGAGCATGGCACCAAGGCGGTGATCCTCGCCCGCTTCGTGCCCCTCGTCCGTACGTTCGTCCCGACCGTGGCAGGTGTGGGGCGTATGCCACGCCGGTTGTTCACGATCTACAACGTGATCGGTGCCTTCTTGTGGGCGGTCGGCCTTGTCGGATTGGGCTACTACTTCGGCGGCGTCCCGTTCATTGCCGACAACATCGAGATCCTCGCCGTGGGTGTGGTCGCCATCTCCGTCACGCCTGCACTCATCTCGTACCTGCGCAAGCGCCGCAAGCGTGGCAAGACCGAAGGCATGGCTGCCGCCGAAACTTCCTAAGCCGATGGCATGACGACCTTCGATCCCGTGCGCTCGGGACTCGCTCTGGTCGTTCTCCTCGCCATCTGCCTCGCTGTCCTCAGCGCGGCACGGGTGCACGTGCGCCGCGACGCCCTCATCGCCACCACGCGAGCAGGTATCCAGCTGACGCTCGTCGCTCTGGTCGTGGCCTGGGTCTTCACGCATCCCGAGGGTGCCGTTCTGTACCTCGCGCTGATGCTCGGTGCGGCATCCTTCACCTCGATCAGGCGCATCGGATGCGGTCGACGGTATGCCCCGGCGATCGTCGGGGCGATTGCCCTGGGTGCGCTCGGCGCCATCGTTCCGGTCTTGGCCCTTGGCGCCCTGGACTTCAACGCCCAGACCATCGTGCCGTTCACGGCTCAGATCATCGGCGGCACGATGATGGCCACCTCGCTCACGGGGTCGCGGATGCGCGACGATGTGGCGGCGGGCTGGGGAGAGGTGGAGGGCTGGCTCGCCCTCGGCGCCGCGCCGCGGCAGGCGGTCACGTTGCAGTCGCGTCGCGCCGTGGCTCATGCCCTCATCCCCGCGCTCGACCAAACGCGCAACGCCGGGCTGGTGACGCTCCCCGGTGCGTTCGTGGGGTTGCTGCTTGGGGGTGCATCGCCTGCCGAGGCCGCGCAAGTGCAGCTTCTCGTGCTGGTCGGTCTGCTGGCTGCCGAGTCGATCGCCGCCGTATGCACCGCATACCTGCTCGCACCGTGGCTGGGGTCGTCACGGCCGGGGTAGTAAAATAGTTGTGCTAAATTCCGATACGCCCAGCCTTGCACTTTCACATCGGAGACACGCCATGACCGAGACGACCAACGACCTGCTCGACGGAGTCGACCCGTCGCCCTTATTCACCCCGTTCGAACTAGGCGGGCTCACGCTGTCGAACCGATTCGTCATGGCACCCATGACCCGCGGCAAGTCGCCCGCAGGCGTCGCTGGAGATGATGTCGCGACCTACTACGCACGTCGGGCGGCAAGCCTTGGTTTGATCATCACCGAGGGCACCTATATCAACCACCCTGCGGCGTGGGGCTATGCCGACGTCCCGCACTTCTACGGCGACGACGCATTCGAGGGATGGGGCAAGGTCGCGTCGGCGGTGCACGCCGAGGGAGGGCTCATCTTCCCCCAGCTGTGGCACCTCGGCGCACGACGTGTGGGCACGGGCGGCCCCGAGACCAGCGAGGGCATACTTTCCCCCTCGGGAATCGGGCTTGACGGGTCGCCGATCGGGGCAGCCGCTTCCAAGCTCGACCTCGATTCCGTCATCGGCGCATACGTCCAGGCCGCGGCCGATGCCCAGA
>JAOPXA010000273.1 GCA_025965395.1 Nocardioidaceae bacterium
GGCGCATTCGCTCGGCATGTCCGACGTGCGCGCCATTCCCGTCTCAGCGCTCGAGGGAGACAACGTCGTCGATCGGTCCACACATACCCCTTGGTATGACGGTCCGATCCTGCTCGACTATCTCGAAGAACTCAATCCCGCAGGCGAGCCCGACATCGAGCCGTTCCGCTTCCCTGTCCAGCTCGTCATCCGCCCCCAGGCGGCCGCGGAGGAGCGCTATCGCGACTATCGCGGCTACGCGGGCCAGATCGCCTCTGGCGTGGTTGCCGTCGGCGACGAGATCGTGGTGCTGCCTTCGGGCAAGACCAGCACCGTCGTTGGCATCGACACTGCGGACGGTGAGCTCACCGAGGCCTTCGCACCGCAGTCGGTCACGTTGCGTCTTGCCGATGACATCGACATCGCTCGGGGTGACCTCCTTGCGCCCGTCGACAACGCACCCGAGATCACGCAAGATATCTACGGCACCGTGGCTTGGCTAGCCGACTCCATGCTTGTCCCGGGCGCCCGCGTGACCGTCAAGCACGGCACCAAGAGCGTGCAGGCCATCGTGCGTGAAGTCGGCGGCAAGCTTGACCTCGATTCGGCTGCCCTGGAGCCAGCCAGTCAGCTCGAGCTCAACGACATCGGCCACGTCTCGTTGCGTCTGGCCACCCCGATCCCGGCCGAGAAGTACCTGCACTCGCGTCACACGGGTTCCTTCCTCCTCATTGACAGCCAGGATGGCGCGACCTTGGCTGCCGGCATGGTGGGCGACGCACTTTTGGAGTCAAAGGCTCAGTCGTGAATCCGGCGCCCACCTATCCCCTCACACTCAGGATTAACGGGCGCAAGGTAGTGGTGGTGGGCGGCGGGCACGTCGCAGCCCGGCGGGCGCTGGGACTTCGCGACGCGGGTGCACTCGTGACGGTCGTGTCCCCTGATCTGACGAACGAGCTATCCGTGGCTGTCGCAGACGGCTCGGTGGCTCACCTGGCTCGTGGCTATGAGCCTGGTGATCTCGAAGGCGCTTGGCTCGTCCAGACTGCCACCCACAACGCTGCCGTCGACGACGCCGTCATGGTCGAGGCGGAGAGTCGACAGATCTGGTGCATGAAGGGCGGCGATCCCGACGGCTCACATGCCTGGGTTCCGGCCGTTGCGCGTACCGACGACATCATCGTTGCCGTCAATGCGGGCCGTGATTCTCGTCGGGCTGGCAGGATTCGCGACGCGATCTCCACGGCGCTCGCGACGGGTGCACTTCCGTTGCGCCGGACTCGTGTGCAGGTCATTGGCTCGGTCGCCTTGGTGGGCGGCGGCCCCGGCACGGCCGACCTGATCACCACTCGCGGTCGGCGCCTCCTCGCCCAAGCCGATGTGGTGGTCATCGACCGTCTCGCTCCCCAGGACGTGCTCGAAGACCTCGATGATGACGTCCTCGTGGTCAATGTGGGCAAACGGCCTGGCCATCACCCCATCCCCCAACGCGAGATCAATGACCTGCTCGTCTCCCACGCGTCCGCCGGCAAGTTCGTCGTACGGCTGAAGGGCGGCGACCCCTACGTCTTCGGGCGCGGTGGAGAAGAAGCCGAGTTCTGCCGAGCAGCCGGCCTCGACGTCGAGGTCGTACCCGGAGTGACGAGCGCTATCGCCGTTCCCGCTGCGGTGGGCATTCCGGTCACTCATCGCGGGCTTGCGAGAGGCTTCAGCGTGCTGACCGGCCACGAAGACATCGGCGCCATCCAGATCGACCGCGACCACACACTCGTCTTGCTGATGGGCGTCAGCATGCTCGAGAAGAGCTGCGCACGACTCCTTGAGTCTGGTCGCAACGGCGACACACCCGTGGCGGTCATCGAGAGCGGCATGCTGCCCGAGCAACGCGTCATCGTCGGCACCCTGTCGAACATCGTCGCCCAAGTCACTGCCGCCGGAGTCGAGCCGCCCGCCGTGACCGTCGTCGGCGACGTCGTGACGCTTAGCCCGTACTGGACGACACGCCCCTAAAGCGTGTCGTTGCGGCGTCTCACCACGTCCAGACGATTCAATGGACATGTCCCCGCGCAGTATGAGTGCGCGGGGCCCCTATGGTGGGCCTTCGGCTGACGTGACGCGCCGCAGCCACCACAGACCGATGATCGGCAGCACCAGCGGGATATAGCCGTAGCCCTGGCCGAAGGCCGTCCATACGGTCTGGTCGGGAAACAGGTCAGAGTCGAGCAGGCTCAGGAACCCGACCACGATGACTCCGGTCAGCTCGAAGCCGATCGTGATCCACGCGAGCCGGACAAGTCCCTTGGCCAGAGCAATAGTGGCGACGATGTAGACGACACCGGCGACGGCCGAGAGCACATACGCCAGCGGTGCCGCTTCGAAGTCGGTCACCATCTGGAAGATCGAGCGAGCCGAGGCTGCAAGCGCAAAGATTGCATAGACCGCGATCAGCACGCGGCCAAATCCCGTGGAAGTCTCAGACACTGCTGGCCTGCCAGATCTGCAACGTGCGCTCCATGAGGACCGCCACAGTCAGCAAGGCAACGATGACGACACCTGTCCCCCACCGCGACTTCTCAGCAATGCCCCAGAGCACTGCGGCGGGCGGAATCACCACGACGGTCACCAGGTAGGAGGCGAAAAGCCCGCCATCGACGTCACGTGACGTGCGGGCCAAGGCCACGCAGCCGCCGATCAGCGTGATGACCAGGACGATCTCGACCACCGACACCGCCCAGAACAGGGGATTGTCGACCGGCTTGTTGCGAACGGCAAGAACGACCGCATAGAGAGCCACCGCGAGGGCCAAGGCCGCGACGAACCAGGCGATACCTTCGGTCACGCGGACCTTTCATTCGGGTGGTCCGCCACGACAGCAAGACCAAGAATTCCTTCGATCGATTCTTTCACGAAGCGGTTCCAGACGGACACCCGCCGCAACATGAAGTGTCCGGCGCCGGGCATTGAAGTCCAGCTCACCTCACGAGCTATCGGACGGCAGCGCTCAACGAAAGAGTGGCTGAGGGCCGCAGACGTCCAGCGGTCGTTCGAGCCGTGCATGACGCGCAGGGCGCGATCGCGAAGCGCTCGGTGGGGTTCGCCGGCGGGTAACCACGGCGCGAGTGCGCAGACGCCCACCACGTTCGGGTCGTCGGCCACGCGGCACGACGTCCGACCGCCCATGGAATGGCCGACCAGGACGACGGGCACGCCCGGAAATCTGGTGCCGATGTCATCGAGCATCCCCCGGGCGTCACGCACCGGATCGGGATCCGTGTCCGAGTTCCAGCCGCGCACCCGATAGCGCAGCAGGACGACATGCAGATCCTCTGCGCGCGCCACTCTCTTGAGCGCGCGTCCGATCAGCGCCATACGCCACCACGAGGCGTGCCGGTTCTTGACCGGCTCATTGTTGTGCTGCTGACCACCGTGCAAGAGCAGCACGACAGCCCGCGGCGCGGCGGGCGCATGAAACGTCGTGAAAGAAGGAACTGCCATACGTCCATGCTGACAGCGATTGAACCTGTGCGCGCGCCGAGTGCCACGTACGATGACGGGAGAAATATCTCGACTCATCACACCCATCCAAGAGGTAGACGGCTCCGAATGACTGATAGACCCACAGAGACAGGAGGAACGTCCATGAGCGAACAACTTCGCCAAGGCGCATGGCTCTCGGCCGTGCCTCCACTCGACGACGACGTCGTCGCAAGCGAACTCCTCGTTCGCGTGGCACGGGGAGACGAAGCCGCGTTCGCTGATCTGTATGACGAGCTCAGCCCGTCGGTCTACGGACTTGCCAAGCGGGTCATTCGTGATCCTGCTCGGGCCGAAGAGGTCGCCCAAGAGGTGTTCTTGCAGGTCTGGCAGACCGCCGCCCGCTTCGATCCGGCGCGGGGCAAGGCCAAGAGCTGGGTCCTGACCTTGGCCCACCGCAGAGCCGTCGACGCGGTGCGGCACGATCAAGCTGCAACCAATCGCGACAAGAAGTACGACTGGACCAACGGGCCCGACTTCGATGTCGTCGAGGAAGAAGTATCCACCAACCTCGAGCACGAGCAAGTGCGTCGCTGCCTCGGGAGCCTCACCGACCTCCAGCGCGAAGCGGTGAACCTGGCCTACTACAAGGGCTACACCTACGCGGAAGTCGCTGCCGCGCTCGAGGCCAATCCAGCGACGATCAAGACCAGGATGC
>JAOPXA010000134.1 GCA_025965395.1 Nocardioidaceae bacterium
AGGTCAAGTACGGCGACTCTGCACAGGCTGATACGATCCGCAAGATGGTGGTGGCGATGAGCCGCGACATCCGAGTGCTCGTCATCAAGCTTGCGGACCGGCTCCACAACATGCGCACCCTGCGGTATTTGCGCCAAGACAAGCAAGAGCGCATCGCGCGCGAGACGATCGACATCTTTGCTCCGCTCGCGCACCGGCTCGGCATGAACACGATCAAGTGGGAGCTTGAGGACCTGTCGTTCGCGACGCTGCATCCCAAGGTCTACGACGAGGTCGTGCGCTTGGTTGCCGATCGGGCGCCCTCGCGTGAGCAGTTCATGGAGAAGGTCGTCTCCGACGTCGAGGCTGACCTGCGCCAGGCGAAGATCAAGGCCAAGGTGACGGGCCGGCCCAAGCACTACTACTCGATCTATCAGAAGATGTTGCTGCGCGGGCGCGAGTTCGCCGACATCTACGACCTCGTCGGCATTCGCATCCTGGTCGAGAATGAAGCCGAGTGCTATGGCGTCCTCGGCATCCTGCACGCGCGCTGGAATCCCATCCCGGGGCGCTTCAAGGACTACATCTCGGTGCCCAAGTTCAACATGTACCAATCGCTGCACACGACCGTGATCGGCCCACAGGGCAAGTCGGTCGAGATGCAGATCAGGTCCTTTGCGATGCACCGTCGCGCTGAGTACGGCGTGGCCGCGCACTGGAAATACAAAGAGGACGTCGTCACTAATTCGAAGGCGACCAAGACCAAGACCAAGACCGCGGTCGATGAGCCCGAGCTGATGTGGCTTCGCGAGCTGCTCGACTGGCAGTCCGAGACTGAGGATCCAGGCGATTTCCTCGACTCGTTGCGCTTTGAGATGCATTCGGCCGCGGTCTACGCCTATACGCCGCGCGGAGACCTCGTGCAGCTTCCGACGGGTGCCACGCCGGTCGACTTCGCCTACTCGGTGCATACCGAAGTTGGCCACAGCTGCATCGGTGCGCGCGTCAATGGGCGGCTGGTGCCGCTGGAGTCGAAGCTCGAGAGCGGCGATGTCGTGGAGATCTTCACGTCGAAGTCGCCGACCGCCGCGCCAAGCCTCGATTGGCTCGAGTTCGTCGCAAGCCCGAGGGCGCGTAACAAGATCCGGCAGTGGTTCACCAAGGAGCGACGCGAAGAGGCTGCCGATCACGGCAAGGACCTCATCGCCAAGCAGATGCGCAAGGAGGGCTTGCCGCTGCATCGGCTCTTCAACCACGAGACACTCAACGCGGTCGCGAGTGACCTGCACCTTGCTGATGTCACGGCTCTGTATGCGGCCGTCGGTGAAGGCAATGTCGGCCCGCAGAATGTCGTCGACCGGGTGCTCGCGCTGGCGGGTGGCCGCGAAGGCGCTATCGAAGACCTTGCCGAAGCGACGCAGATGCCGACGCGAGGCAACAGTCGGCGCAAGTCGTTGCACGGCGATGCCGGTGTCATCGTCGAGGGATTGAGCGGTGACGTGCTGGTCAAGCTGGCCAGGTGTTGCACGCCGGTGCCAGGAGACGCGATCGTCGGGTTCGTCACGCGTATGTCCGGCGTCTCCGTGCATCGAGACGACTGCACCAACCTCAAGACCTTGCTGGAGCAGCCTGAGCGCCTGACCAAGGTGCAGTGGGCGCCGACGGCCAAGAGCATGTTCTTGGTGGCAATCCAGGTCGAGGCGCTCGATCGTCCGCGGCTGCTGAGCGACGTCACCCGCGTCATATCCGACCAGCATGTCAACATCTTGTCGGCGTCGCTCTCGACGGGGCGCGATCGTGTCGCCAAGTCGAAGTTCACGTTCGAGATGGCCGATCCGAAACACCTCGGCCACGTGCTCAGTGCCGTGCGCACCGTCGAAGGCGTCTTCGACGTCTACCGCCTCACCCAATAACCCTCCCATCCCCGCCGACGAGAGAGTATTTCACCGGTCGCGAGAGGATATTCACCACTGACGAGGCAGTTGCGGCCTCATACCGATGTGGTCGCCCACACTGATCTCAAACGTGCAGTCGCTGCCGAAGATGTCCTCGTATCTGGGCACGAAAAATACCCAACCCAAGACATCTCGGAAGTATGCGCGGCGCCGTTCATCGTGCGCGACGTCTTTGTCTAGCGAGTGAAACCCTCGACCGTCGTACTCGATCGCGGCTAGTTTCTCGCTGTAGGCGAGGTCGAATGCTCGAATGACTCCGCCGCCGTCGCTGATCTCATACTGAGGTTCTGGCCTCGGGAAGCCAGCGTCTAAGAGCCTGAGCCGGGTCCAAGATTCGCCGGGTGAGCCAGTGAGAGGCTCCACGACGTAACCAAGTGATCGCGCCTGTACGATTCCGCGATAGCCCTTCAACCGTGCGAGGTAGTCCCACAGTTCGACCACGTCGATCAGCCCTGCGTGCGCCATGCTGTCGGCGGCAGCGAGGGCATACGGACGCCACATTTTCCGCAAGAGATCTGACGTCGTACGAAGAGGCGTCGTCACGAGTACTCCGCCAATCTCGGTCACGTCAGAGGGGTTGATATAGGCCTGCGGACACCTCGCTCCGGGAAGGGTCGTTCGGCTCAAGCCGTGCGGCACGACAAGAGAGGGCACAAACGTATGCCGCTCTGATGGGCGGAACGTCTCTACGCCGTGCAACCATGCCGCAGTTGAATCACATGCGACAGCATGGTCGGGAGCGACAAGTCTGAGTGCTTCGATGCGTAGTTCCCGAGAGTCGGCAATCGAACTATCGACAAACACCCCGTCGAAGATTCTGCGGATGCGAAGTTCGGCGAGTGCTTTGTTCAAGAGTTTTCGCGAAAGCCCGACATCGTATGAATTGCGGCCCAGGAATGGTCGCCCGTCGTTGAAAATTGGCATGCGACAGGTTTACGGGCGCAGCCCCAGCCTTGGCGAATGGTTATCCACAGATGACGCGCAGATCGTCTCGCCGGTGGTGAAATATCCTCTCGCGGCCGGTGTAATACTCTCTCGTCGG
>JAOPXA010000006.1 GCA_025965395.1 Nocardioidaceae bacterium
GCGTACGCGAACGCCTGGCGCGGAGCCTGGCTGCGAAGTGAGACGACCACGCACCCGAGACCGAACACGACGAACGGAGCAGCGAGCAGCTCCCCATTGATGGCGTAGCTGCCGAGGAGCGGAGAGACGCACAACGCCGCCGCGCAGATCGCAGCCCACCGACCCGCTTGCACCCCGCCGATGGCGTGCGCGGTCCAGGCAGTTCCCCAGACAAGCAGAACGACAGCAAGACAACCGATGAGCCTCAGCGCGGTCATGCCACCCCACGCTGCAGCGATGCGGAAGATCGTCACCAGCAACGGCGGGCGATCGACCCAGTAGTTGCCATACAGCGAGGTGCCTGATCCGTTCCACTGCCGCCCGACCATCAGGAAGCCAGCCTCGTCAGCGCCCAACGCGCGGTGCAGGAACGGCAGCCGACAGACGACCGCCACGAACGCGGCAACGCCGACCGTCCGCGCCGGCAAGACACGGAACGTGATGATGCTCGAGGGACCGCTGGCCTGCGCCACAGCTGTCATGTCTCAAGCCTGCATCCACCAACCTGTCTAGGACCTGACTGATCTGCCCAGAACCGGCCGACGCGTGGATCCATGGTGCACGATTGCTCCATGATCACGGTGGGCATCTGCGAGGACGACGAAGCCGTCCGCCGCGTGCTCACCGACGCCTTGAAGATGAAGGGCCACCAGGTGGTGATCGCGAGGAACGGCCGCGAAGCCATCAGCAACTTTGCCTCGGCCAGCGACGTCGACGTGCTGATCATCGACATCGGGCTACCCGACGCCGACGGGCGTGACGTGTGCCAGGCCCTGCGCGCAGGCGACCAGCACGCGCCGGTGCTGTTCCTGACCGCGCTCGACGGGGTCCACGACCGGGTAGCGGGCTTCCACGCCGGCGGCGATGACTACGTGGTCAAGCCGTTCGCGATCTCCGAGGTGCTCGTACGGGTCGAGGCACTCCACCGCCGCAGCCGGCCGATCCCCGAGACGACCAGCGGGCTGCGCCTCGATCCCGACCGCTTCTCCGTACGCGTCGGTGATCGCGAAGAATCCCTGACGCCCACCGAGTTCCGCCTGCTCGCCGCGATTGCCGCGGAGCCCGGCTCCATCGTGCGCCGCCGGACGGCCGTTGCCGCCGCCTGGCCCGACGGATCGATCGTCCACGAGAACACCATCGATTCCTACATCCGTCGCCTGCGCGTCAAGCTGCTCGCTGTGGGATCTCCTGTGGAGCTGACCACGGTCCGTGGCGTGGGATTCACGCTTCGATGAGGCGACCTGGCCGTAGCGTCATCTCGCGGATTGTGTGGACGACGACGATCGTCTCCGCTGTCGCGATGTGCGCCATGATCGGCACCGTCGTCCTCGTGCTCTCGGCTTTGTCGAGCAACAACATCGACGCACGCCTCCACGACCAGCTGGCCGCAGTGTCCGCAACACTGACCATCGCCAAGGACGGCACCGTCACCACGTTGGAGACCCCTGACGACTCCATCGACCGCACCACCTGGATCTTCGACAAGGACGGACGCCAGCTCGAGGGGCCCCGCACGAGCAGCGGGGTGCAGGCCATCGTCAGCTCGTTGTCCACCGTGACCACGGAGACCTCGTTGGAGCGGAACGATCGCGCCTACCTCTCCTCCCCCATCAGCAAGAACGGCAAGGTCAAGGCCGTCATCGTGGTGGCCGCCTCACTCGAGCCGTATGAGGCAACGCGGGCCACTGTCATCGGCGGACTCGTGGCCTTGGGCATCATCGTGACGGGTGGCTCGGCAGGCATCGCCGCCTGGACCATTCGCCGCACCCTCGCGCCGGTCGAGTCCATGGCTGTGCGCGCAGAGGACTGGAGCGAGCACGACCTCGACGCCCGATTCGATGCCACAGGCGCCGACGACGAGTTCGCCCACCTCGGACGCACACTCAACGTCTTGCTGGACCGCGTCGCCGGAGCGCTGCGCAGCGAGCAACAACTGACATCCGAGCTGGCCCACGAGCTGAGGACCCCGCTCACGGCCATCCGTGGCGAGGCTGAGCTCGGCATGATGCTCGACGGTGACGCAGAGACGACCGAACGGCTCGAGCGCATCGTCGCGCTCGTCGACCGCATGAGCGTCACGATCGGATCGCTGCTCGCGATCGCCCGGGGAGAAGTCCGACCCCACGCACGTACGACCGCGTCCGCGTTGATGCAGGCGGCGATCGAGCACGGCGCTCAGCGGCCCGGGGTTGTCGTGTCGGTGGAGCCTGCTCATGACGACGAGATGTCCGCGCCGTTCGATCTGTCGTCGCGGGCACTTGCCCCGCTCGTGGAGAACGCCATCTGCTATGCCCAGTCGGCCGTCACGCTGTCGGCTACGGTCGACGCGCGCACCGTCGCCATCACCGTCAGCGACGACGGGCCCGGTGTGGACGCCACCAACCCCGAAGCGCTCTTCGATTCGGGCCACCGAGCGCCCGACAGTCAAGGAGCGGGGCTCGGGCTTGCGTTGTCGCGGCGCGTCGCTCGTACGCTCGGCGGTGACGTGCGCGTGACGTCGGCGTCCGAACCCACCAGCTTCACCCTGACGCTGCCAAGGTTCTAGCGGTCAGGTTGTGAGCAGGTAGCGCGCCCGACGATGGCGCTATGAAACTACTCAACAAAGTCCCCGAAGTCACCGTTCTGTTCTGGGTGGTCAAGATCTTGTCGACCACGGTCGGCGAGACCGCC